>CAJXIC010000070.1 GCA_913054385.1 uncultured Pseudomonadota bacterium | reverse complement strand
TGCGCGCGACCCTCGAAGCCCTCGGCTATCTGGTTCCGGCAGAAGACGCCGGCGGCGCGGCCCCCTAGCCCACGTCCTTTAGGGCAATGCGGTCGCCCCAGTGTTCTTCCACCGCCCGGCGCAGCGCGGGATCCCCGGCGAGGCCCGGGTCCAGGCGCACCCTTTCAAAGGCGGCATCGCGTGCGCGCGTGAGCAGCCGCGCGTCGCGTGCCAGATCGGCGAGACGTAGATCGGGGAGAACCCCATGCTGCTGCGTGCCGAGAAACTCTCCGGGGCCCCGAATCCGGAGATCCGCGTCGGCGATCCGAAAGCCATCGTCAGTCTCCACCAGCGCCCGAAGTCGGGCCTCGCTGTCCTCTCCCCCGCCACGCGAAACGAAGAGGCAATGGCCGGGGCGCTGTCCGCGCCCCACCCGGCCGCGCAGCTGGTGCAGCTGGGCCAGGCCGAAACGCTCGGCGTGTTCGACCACCATCAAGGTCGCATTCGGAATATCGACGCCCACCTCGACGACCGAAGTCGCGACGAGGACTCGCGTCTCACCCCTTCCGAAGCGGTCCATCGCCGCCTGCCGCACCGAAGCCTCGAGGCGACCGTGGATCAGATCGACCTGGGGACCGTCGAGAGCATGCGCCAGGCGGCGCGCCGACTCGGTGGCGTTGCGAAGATCGACCTTCTCGCTCTTCTCGATCAGCGGATACACCACGAAGACCTGCTCGTCGCGTGCGAGCGTCTGCTTCACGCGGTCCAGGATCGCCTCGCCCTCCCCCTCCCGGAAGATCTCCGAACGGACCGGCGTGCGACCCGGCGGACGTTCGTCGATCACCGAAACGTCGAGATCGCCGTAGAGCGTGAGCGCGAGGGTGCGCGGAATCGGGGTGGCGGTCATCACCATCACGTGAGGCGCGAGGCCCTGGGGCCCGCGCTTTGCGAGTGCCGCCCGTTGCTGTACGCCGAAGCGGTGTTGCTCATCGATCACCGCCAGCGCCAGCGATGCGAAGCGGACCGACTCCTGCAGCAGCGCGTGGGTGCCCACGACGAGATCGAGCTCGCCGGCTGCCAGCGCACGGCGCACCGCCGTGGCCTCGGCGCGGGGCCGCGAGGCCGTCAGTCCGGCCATCCGCAGGTTCGAGTTCTCGCCCATTAGCTGGCGCAGCGAACGCAGATGTTGTTCGGCCAGGAGTTCGGTGGGCGCCATCAGGGCGGACTGGTGTCCCGCGGCAGCGGCCACACACACTGCGAGATACGCCACCACCGTCTTGCCGCAGCCCACGTCACCCTGCAGCAGCCGGTTCATCGGATGAGGCGCTGCCAGGTCCGCGGTGATCTCGGCGACAACGCGCGCCTGCGCCCCGGTGAGTGCGAAGGGCAGTTCTGCTGCAGCGGGCGGCCCCGCAGTCGCGCGCAGCGAAATTCCCGGGCGCTGCGCCTCGTTCTCCTTGCGCAGGGCCAGACCGAGTTCGAGGAGGTAGAGCTCTTCGAGGATCAGCCGGGCGTGGGCCTCGGACTCCCTGCCGGCAAGCGATTCGAAATCCGAGTCGATCGCGGGCGCGTGGACTTCGCGCAGGGCCGCCCCGATCTCGAGCCCGGACGGCGTGTCCCCCGGATTCCAATAGCCGGGGACGACATCGCTGAACTCTTCGATCGCAAGCGCGGTCAGGCGTCGCAAGGACAGCGGTGAAAGCCCCAGGCCACCCTTATAACGCGGCACGATGCGCCGGAACTGCTCCGGCACGACATTCTCTGCGAACTCGGCCCCCGCCCGGCCCAAGACCTCGATTTCGGGATGGGCGACCTGCTTCGTGAAGCGATACCGGCGCACTTCGCCCGAGGCGCAGACCCGCATCCCGGCTTCGAGGCGCTCCTCGATTCCGTCGGCAAAGCGAAACCAGCGGAGCACCACCTTCCCACTCTCATCCTCGACATCGACCTCGAGCCCCCCGCCCCGCTTTCCCGAGTGGATTCGGCGCACCTCTCGAACGACACCGAAGAAGGTCGCAGGTCGCCCGACCTCGATTTCCGCGAGAGGCGTCAGCCGGCGCCTGTCTTCGTAGCCTGCGGGCAACGAAAAGAGCAGATCCCCCACCGACCCCAAACCGCGGCGCCCGAGTTGCTCGGCGCGCTTGGGCCCGATGCCGCGCAGCACGGTGAGCGACGTCGCCAGCCAGTCATCCGCAACGGCTGCCAACGCGTCAAGAGTGGCGATCGACTCTTCGCAGACCGGGGACCAGGCCGCGTCCACGGTCTCGGCGGACGCTGCGAGCGCCTCGAGGGCTTCGCGGCAAGCAGGCGGGATACACAGGCCGGCCAGCGCGCGACAGCGCAGGGAGAGTTCCGCGCGGAGTGCCGAACTCGCGGTTTCGTTCGGCACGGGCTCGTGGTTCGGCTGGGGCCCGTGGTTCGGCAGGGGCTTCGCGGCCTCGAGCCAGGAGCGCAGCGAGCCCAGACCTCGCGCGTACGGGCTCGAGGACGGCGTGCGTCGAAGCATCGGGGTCGGGTCAGGAACCGCTGACGCCGGCGTGGATCTCCTGCAGCGAGCGCACTCCGATCGAGCGTCGGCGTTGAGCGACAATCGCGGCGGCAGACGCCTGCGCCGCGGCCAGCGTGGTGCAATAGGGAACCCCCCGTTGCAGGGCGACGCGGCGGATCTCGAAAGACGCCTTCACCGATTCGGGGTCGTGGTCGACGGTGTTGATCACCAGGTCGACCCGGCCGCTCGCGATGGCGTCGACGGTGTGGGGCGAGCCGTCGCGTACGCGGTTGACAACTTCGACCTCGATGCCCGCCGCCTCGAGAGAATCGGCGGTCCCCGGGGTGGCCATCACCCGGAAGCCCTCCCCGACCAAGCGACCAACGGCTTCGGCGAGACCCGGGCGATCGGACTGCCGAGTGGAGACCAGCACGCAACCGCTTTCGGGCAGGGGGTTGCCCGCCTGGATCTGGGCCTTCGCAAAGGCTCGCCCAAAATCCGAATCGATCCCCATCACCTCTCCGGTGCTCTTCATTTCGGGGCCCAGCAGCGTATCGACACCCGGGAACTTGACGAAGGGGAAGACGGCTTCCTTCACCGAGAAGTATTCGGGCACGATCTCCTCGCAGAACCCGAGTTCGTCGAGGCTCTTTCCGGCCATCACCAGGGCCGCGAGCTTCGCCAGGGGCTTCCCAATCGCCTTCGAGACGAAGGGCACCGTCCGCGAAGCGCGCGGGTTGACCTCGATCACGTAGAGCTCGCCCTCCTTCACCGCGTACTGGACGTTCATCAGTCCGATGACGCCGAGTTCGAGGGCCATACGACGTGTCGCCACGAGGATCTCCTCGATCACCTCCGGTCCGAGCGAATACGGCGGCAGCGAGCAGGCGCTGTCCCCGGAATGCACTCCAGCCTGCTCGATATGTTCCATGATTCCGCCGATCACGACCCGGGTTCCGTCACACAGGGCGTCCACATCGACCTCGGTGGCGTCGGCCAGAAAGCGATCGACGAGCACCGGATGCTCGGGCGAAGCCTTTACCGCAAAGCGCATGTAGTCGCGCAGATCGGCGACCCCATGGACGATCTGCATCGCCCTCCCGCCCAGGACGTAGGACGGGCGGAGCAGGACCGGGTAGCCGATGCGCGCGGCGACGGCCTCGGCTTCCTCCGGGCTGCGCGCCACGGCCCCGGGCGGTCGCCGGAGCGCGAGGCTCTCGAGCATCGCATCGAAGCGCTCTCGATCCTCGGCCCGATCGATCGCGTCGGGCGGCGTGCCGATGATCGGAACCCCCGCGCGCTCGAGCGCGACCGCGAGCTTCAGGGGAGTCTGCCCGCCGAGCTGTACGATCACCCCTTCGGGTTTTTCGACGTGCACGATCTCGAGCACGTCCTCGAGCGTGAGGGGCTCGAAGTAGAGGCGATCGCTGGTGTCGTAGTCCGTGGAGACCGTCTCCGGGTTGCAGTTGACCATGATCGTTTCGAAACCCGCCTCGCGCAGCGCAAAGACCGCGTGCACGCAGCAGTAGTCGAATTCGATCCCCTGCCCGATCCGGTTCGGCCCCCCGCCGAGGATCATGATCTTCCGCCTGTCCGTGGGCTCGGCTTCGCATTCGGTTTCGTAGGTCGAGTAGAGGTAGGGCGTAAACGCTTCGAACTCCGCCGCACAGGTAACCACGCGCTTGTACACCGGGCGTATCCCTGCAGCGTGCCTACGTGCGCGCACCGCGTCTTCGGTCTCGCCCCAGAGCTGCCCCAGGCGCTGGTCCGAAAACCCCCACCGCTTCGCTTCGAGCAGGATGGCGTCGCGCGAGACCTCTGGCGTCGAGGCGATCTCTACCTCGGCCTCGGCGAGGTCGCGGAGATTGCGGAGAAACCAGCGATCAATGTGGGACCGACGGTGGAGTTCATCGACCGAAAACCCGCGCCGCAGCGCCTCCACCAGTGCCCAGAGCCGACCCGGTCGCGGCGTATCGATGCTCTCGAAGAGCTGCGCGTCGCCTTCGGGGGTCCTCGGGAGCGAAGGCGCCTCGAGGCCGGCGTGGCCGATCTCGAGCGAGCGAATCGCCTTCTGCAAGCTCTCCTTGAAGGTGCGCCCGATCGCCATCACCTCTCCCACGGATTTCATCTGGGTGGTGAGCTCGGTGTCTGCGCTCGGAAATTTCTCGAAGGTGAAGCGGGGAATCTTGGTGACGACGTAGTCGATGCTCGGCTCGAAGCTCGCCGGCGTCTCGCGCGTGATGTCGTTTCGGACTTCGTCGAGGGTGTACCCCACCGCCAGCTTCGCAGCGATCTTCGCGATCGGGAAACCGGTCGCCTTCGAAGCCAGTGCCGAGGAACGCGACACCCTCGGGTTCATCTCGATGACCACCAGGGTGCCGTCGACCGGATCGACCCCGAACTGCACATTCGAGCCGCCGGTATCGACGCCGATTTCGCGCATGATCGCGATCGCCGCGTCGCGCATTTCCTGGTATTCGCGGTCGGAGAGGGTCTGGGCCGGCGCCACCGTGATCGAATCGCCGGTATGGACCCCCATCGCATCGAAGTTCTCGATCGGGCAGACGATCACGACGTTGTCGGCCTTGTCGCGCATCACTTCGAGTTCGTACTCCTTCCAGCCGATCAAGCTCTGCTCGATCAAGCACTGGTGCTGGGGCGACTGCTGCAGCGCCCAGGCAACGAGTTCATCGAAATCCTCATCGCGCCAGCAGACACTGCCACCGGTCCCACCCAGGGTGAAGCTGGGACGGATGATCGCGGGGATGCCCGTGCTCGCGACGATGGCGCGCGCCTCCTCGACCGTCTCGGCCACTCCGGAAGCCGGGACCCGCAGGCCGATGCGCTCCATCGCCTTGCGAAATTCGTTTCGATCCTCGGCCTTGCGAATCGCCTCGAGATTCGCACCGATCAACTCGACCCCGTACCGCTCGAGAATCCCCGCCTCCGCGAGTTCGACTGCCAGATTGAGCGCGGTCTGCCCGCCGATGGTCGGCAGCAGCGCGTCGGGCTTTTCCTCGATCAGGATCTTCTCGACAGTCTCGAGCGTCATCGGCTCGATGTAGGTGCGATCGGCGGTCTCGGGATCCGTCATGATCGTGGCGGGATTCGAGTTGAGCAGAACCACGCGGTAGCCCTCCTCGCGCAGCGCCTTGCAGGCCTGGGTACCCGAGTAGTCGAACTCGCAGGCCTGGCCGATCACGATCGGCCCGGAACCAATCACGAAGATCGTTTCGATGTCGTCTCTGCGCGGCACGCCTATTCGCCTCTCGCCACCTGGGCCCCGGAGACCGCCTCGCCCGCAACGACGCGTTCGACCATGTTGCGGAAGCGCCCGAAGAGATAGCTGGCATCGTGCGGTCCCGGCGACGCTTCGGGGTGGTACTGCACCGAAAAAAGAGGCCTCGCGGCGTGGGCCAGGCCCTCGACCGTCCCCTCGTTCAAGTTGCAGTGAGTGACCTCTACCGCTTCCCCGGCAGCGCGAAGCGACTCGGCGTCCACTGCGTAGCCGTGGTTCTCCGCACAGATCGCGACCTTCTTCGTGGCCAGGTCCTGCCCCGGTTGGTTGCCCCCGTGGTGACCGAACTTCATCTTCTGGGTTTTTCCGCCGAGGGCGAGCCCAAGGATCTGGTGTCCCAGGCAGATGCCGAAGAGCGGCAGCTTTGCGGCCAACTCGCGGACGTTCTCGCGTACGCCATCGACGGCCGCGGGGTCGCCCGGGCCGTTCGAGAGGAAGATCGCATCGGGCGCGAGCGCCAGCGCTTCGGCGGCCGGGGTGGTGGCGGGAACCACTGTCACGTCGAAGCCGTGATCCACCAGTTGCCGCAGGATGTTCCGCTTGACCCCGAAGTCGTACACCACGACCTTGAGCGGTACGCCAGGCTTCGCCCCACGCGGCACCTGCCCGGCGATCCCCGGCCAGGTGCCCTCCCGAAAGCGGTAGGGCTCGCGGCAGGTCACCCGATCAACCCAATCGACCCCATCGAGTCCCGGTGCGGCGCGAGCGCGATCAACCAACTCGGATTCATCCTGCAGGTCGGGATCGGTGCTGATCACCCCGATCTGCGCGCCGCCGCTGCGAATGCGTCGCACCAGCGCGCGCGTATCGATCCCCTCGATTCCCGGAACCCCCGCCGTCTCGAGCGCCGCATCGAGGCTGCCCCGGGAGCGCCAGTTGCTGGTCTCGCGGAACAGTTCCTTCACCACGAAGCCTTCGAGAAAGAGCCCTCTGGACTCCTCGTCGTCGGGATTGACTCCGACATTCCCGATCTGCGTGTAGGTCATCGTCACGATCTGCCCGGCGTAGGAAGGGTCGGTACAAATCTCCTGGTATCCGGTCATGCTCGTATTGAAGACCACTTCTCCGCTGCAGAGCGCTGGGGCACCAAACGCCTGTCCACGGAAGACCGTTCCGTCGCAGAGCACCATGCGTGCCGAAACCGCGCGACGCAGAAGGCTCAATGGACGAGCACTCCGCGGTCACTGTGGTAGACCACGGCCCCGTCGACGAGGGTTGCGATGACCCGGCCGATCATTTCCTGGCCGTCCCAGGGAGAGTTGCGACTCTTCGAGTAGCCCTTCGCCGCGTCGTACACCCAGCGACGTTCGGGATCGAGCAACACAATATCCGCGGGGGCCCCCTTCGCGAGGGTGCCTCCCGGCACCCGGAGGATCTCGGCGACTCGCGTCGACAAGCGCCGCATCAGTTCGAGGGGCGAAATTTCGTCCTTCCGCACCAGGTCCATCACCACCGGGAACGCCGTCTCGAGCCCGAGAATCCCCGGTGGCGCTTCGATAAAATCGACTTCCTTCTCGTGGACGGCATGCGGTGCGTGGTCGGTGGCAATCACGTCGATGACGCCCTCGCAAAGGCCCCGCCGGCAGGCCTCGCGATCCACCGCAGAGCGCAGCGGCGGCGCCATCTTCGTGTTGGTGTCGTAACCCATGGCGGCTTCGTCGGTCAGGCAGAGATGGTGAGGCGTGACCTCTGCGGTGACCCGGACCCCCTCCTCCCGCGCTCGGCGAATCAGGTCGACCGCGCCAGCAGAAGAGACGTGGGCCACATGCAGCCGCGCACCCGTCAAAGCGGCCAACCGGAGATCGCGGGCGACGTGGATATCCTCGGCGGTCGAGGGGTTTCCCGGCAGGCCGAGTCTCGTGGAAATCGGCCCCTCGTTCACCACCCCTCCTCGAACCAGGCAGAGATCCTCGGCGTGCACGATCACCGACGCATCGACCATCTTCGAATACTCGAGGACCGAGCGCATCACACCGCTGTCCATGATGGTCTTGCCGTCATCGCTAAAGGCCACGGCTCCGGCATCGCGCAGCGCCGACATCTCGGTCATCACTTCGCCCAGAAGACCGCGGGTCGCCGCCGCGATCGGGTAGATCTTTGCGGCGGCATGTTCCCTTGCCCGGGCCAGGATGTAGTCGGTGACCGAGGGGTCGTCATTCACCGGGTCGGTGTTGGCCATGCAGGCCACCGCAGAGAACCCGCCCGCCACGGCAGCCCGACTGCCCGAGGCCAGGTCCTCTTTGTACTCTTGACCCGGCTCACGCAGATGGCAGTGCATATCGATGAAGGCCGGCGCCACCCAGGTTCCACTGGCGTCGATGCGCTCGGCGCCGCGTACCTCGATCCCGGCTTCGACGGCCTCAATGCGACCATCTTCGATCAGGACATCGGCCTCGCCGTCGAAGTCGCGAGAAGGGTCCAGGACCCGCCCGCCCGA
>CAJXIC010000069.1 GCA_913054385.1 uncultured Pseudomonadota bacterium | reverse complement strand
CGAATCGAGCATACCCTGCAAGGCCACCCGATCCACATCGCCGGCTGCGAGTCGCTGTGCCACACTGCGCACCCGTGACCGCCGATTCCTCCATGCCGCCGGGTGCGGAACCGCTTTCCGCGAAGGGTCGGCGGGTTCCGCTCTCGCTGATTTCGATCTACTGCCTGCCCACGGTCGGGGCGGGCTTCATGTACCTGTTGGTCGCGCTCTACTTGATGAAGTTCGCGACCGATGTGCTCGGGATCTCGCCGGCGGCGATGGGGACGATCTTCGGCCTATCGCGAATTTGGGATGCGATCTCGGATCCCGTTGTTGGCTACTGGAGCGATCGCACCCACACCCGCATGGGGCGGCGACGGCCCTGGATCCTGGCCTCGATCGTGCCGATCTTTGCGGCTTACCTGATGCTCTGGAGTCCGCCGGCAGATCTTTCGGGCGATGCCCTCCTGGTCTGGGTCACTGTCGGCGTATTCGGCTTCTACACGGCGATGACGGTCTTTGCGGTACCGCACCTGTCCCTCGGTGCGGAGCTCACGCGCGATCATCACGACCGCAGTCGCATCTTTGGCATTCGGCACATCGGCTGGACCCTGGGCTCGGTGACGGCACTGGCGGGCATGGGGCTGTTGATCGGGGCCGAACACGAGGGGGCTGCCGAAGTCCGGAGCGTGGCGCGAGAACTGGCTCTCGGGGTGGCGATCGTCACCGCCGTAATGCTTGCGATCCCGGCGCTGCGTCTTCGGGAGCGAGCCGACTTCCAGGATCGGGGGCCCCGGAACCCGTACGCGGCATTTCGCGACGTGCTCACGAACGTGCACGCCCGGCTGCTGATCGCGGTCACCTTCGTCGAGCACCTCGGCAGCGCGACGATGTCGGTCGTGACGCTCTACATCGCCCAGTACGTGATCGGGATGCCCGAGCTGGCCCCCCTGTTCATCCTCTCGTACATGATCCCGTCGATCGTGTCGGTGCCGATGTGGCTGCCGATTGCGCGCCGGTTCGGGAAGAAACAACTCTGGATCTTCTCGTTGCTGCTCACCGGGTTTTCCTTTGGGAGCATGTTCTTCCTGGGGGAGGGCGATGTCGTGATGATCTGTGTCCTGGCGGCGTTCGCCGGTCTCGCGGCGGGAGCGGGCGGAACCCTGGCGCCTTCGGTCCAGGCAGACGTCATCGATGTCGACGAGTACCAGACCGGCGAGCGCAAGGAGGGGGCCTACTTCGCGACCTGGAACTTCGTATACAAATCGTCGACGGGCATCATGCTGATGGTGACGGGCTTCGTGCTCGAGTTCTCCGGCTTCGTCCCCAATGCCCCGCAGACTGAAGAGGTGAAGCTGGCGCTGCGCTCGCTCTTCGCGCTGTTCCCGATGGTCTGTTACGTGGTCGGGGCGCTGATCCTCTCGCGCTTCGCACTCACCGAAACCGAGCACGCACGGATCCGGCGGGAACTCGAAGCCCGCCGACCGGTGTCAAAGCATTGACGCGCCCAGTGGACTAACTTCGTCCTGAATGAGCCCTTGGGGGGCGCTCGCAGGAGAGAAGCATGGCCCGACACTACGAACTTCCGGGAAACTACGTACCGGTTTCGCAGCAGAGCGTGGAAACCCGCTCGGCGTTCATCACCCGGACCTACAACCACCTGATGGCCTCGATCGTGGGCTTCACGCTCTTCGAGGTCTGGCTCTTTACGTCCGGCCTGGCCGAGCCGATCGCCCAGGCGCTCAGCTCGGGAAGCTGGCTCCTGGTACTCGGCGGGTTCATACTCGTCTCCTGGCTCGCCACGCGCACGGCGCACACCTCGTCGTCGATCGGGGCGCAGTACGCGGCCCTGGTGGCCATCGTGCTCGCCTACGGGATCCTCTTCGTCCCGATGCTCTTCATCGCCAACCAGATGGCGAACGGCGTGATCGAGAGTGCTGCCTTCGTGACGCTGCTCGGCTTCGCCGGGCTCACCACGGTGGCCTTCACCACGCGCAAGGATTTCTCCTTCATGGCCGGGATGCTGCGCTGGGGCGGAATGCTGGCGCTCGTGGGCATCGTCTCGGCGGTGCTCTTCGGCTTCCAGCTCGGGACCTGGTTCTCGGTAGCGATGGTGGGTTTCGCTGGAGCCGCCATCCTCTACGACACTTCGAACGTGCTCCACCACTTTCCCGAAGATCGCTACGTGGCCGCCGCGCTACAGCTCTTCGCGTCGGTGGCCCTGATGTTCTGGTACATCCTCCGCATCTTCATGGGCCGCAATTAATTCGCGGCGGGCCGGCGTTCCGTGGCCGGCTTCGAGGGCGATTGGACCCATGGCGCTGCCGCCCGATCCCGATCCGCAAGAGACGACAGAGTGGCTTGACGCCCTCGACTCGGTTCTCGAGCGCGAGGGGCCCGAGCGCGCGCACTACCTGGTCGGGCGTCTGATCCGCCGGGCGCGGCGCCGGGGCGCCTACCTCCCGTACAGCGCCAACACCGCCTATCTCAATACGATTCCCGAGGCCCAGCAGGCAAAGAGCCCCGGGGACCACGAACTCGAGCACCGGATCCGCTCGCTGATCCGCTGGAACGCCATGGCGATGGTGGTAAAGGCGAACCACGTCGACTCGTCGCTGGGTGGGCACATCGCGAGTTTTGCTTCGGCCGCGACACTCTACGACGTCGGTTTCAACCACTTCTTCCACGCGAAGAGCGACGATCACGGCGGCGACCTCATCTATATCCAGGGCCATTGTGCGCCCGGGATCTACGCCCGGGCCTTCCTCGAGGGCCGGCTCGACGAGGACGCGTTGCATCGCTTCCGCCAGGAGGTCGGCGGGGGCGGGCTCTCGTCCTACCCGCATCCGTGGCTGATGCCGGACTTCTGGCAGTTCCCGACGGTGTCGATGGGCCTGGGGCCGCTGATGGCGATCTACCAGGCCCGCTTCATGCGCTACCTCCACCACCGGGAACTCGCTGACACGGCCGGGCGCAAGGTCTGGGCCTTCGTGGGCGACGGCGAAATGGACGAGCCCGAATCGCTCGGCGCCATCTCGCTCGCGGGCCGCGAAAAACTCGACAACCTGATCTTCGTGGTGAACTGCAATCTGCAGCGTCTCGACGGCCCGGTGCGGGGCAACGGCAAGATCATCCAGGAACTCGAAGCGGTCTTTCGCGGCGCGGGCTGGAACGTCATCAAATTGGTCTGGGGTTCCTACTGGGATCCGTTGCTGGCCCGGGATCGCGATGGGGTGCTGCGCCAGCGCATGGAGGAGGCGGTCGACGGCGACTACCAGATCTACAAGGCGCGCGGCGGCGCCTATACCCGCGAGCACTTTTTTGGGGCGAGCCCCGAGCTGCGGGAAATGGTCTCGCATATGACCGACGACGACATCTGGCGATTGAATCGCGGCGGGCACGACCCGCACAAGGTCTACGCCGCTTACGCAGCGGCGGTTGCGAACACCGAGCGACCGACGGTGATCCTCGCGAAGACGGTCAAGGGCTACGGCATGGGGATGGCCGGCGAGGGCCAGAACATCACCCATCAACAGCACGAGATGGGCTTGCAGGCGCTGAAACAATTCCGCGATCGCTTCGACATCCCGGTGGCGGATGCCGACCTCGCCGAGACCCCCTTCTATCGACCGCCGGAGGACAGCCCCGAGATCGAGTACATGAAGGCGCGGCGAGCCGCGCTCGGCGGAGTGCTCCCGAAGCGGTCGACTCGGAAGGACCCGATCGAGGTCCCCAAGCTCGAGACTTTCGCGCCGCTGCTCGCGTCGACGGGCGAGCGCGAGATCTCAACGACCATGGCGGCGGTGCGGGTGTTGCAGATCCTGACCCGCGATCCCGGGATCGGGAAGCTCGTGGTGCCGATCGTGCCCGACGAGGCGCGCACCTTCGGGATGGAGGGGATGTTCCGGCGACTCGGTATCTACTCGTCGGTGGGGCAGCTCTACGAGCCGGTGGACTCCGACCAGGTGGCCTTCTATCGCGAAGACCGCCAGGGACAGATCCTGCAGGAGGGCATCAGCGAAGCCGGCGGCCTTTCGGATTTCATTGCGGCGGGCACCGCCCTGGCCAACCACGGCTGCCACATGATTCCATTCTTCTTCTTCTATTCGATGTTCGGCTTCCAGCGCGTGGGCGACCTTTGCTGGGCGGCCGGCGACTCCCAGGCCCGGGGTTTCCTCTTGGGGGGAACCTCCGGGCGCACGACGATGGCCGGGGAGGGCTTGCAACACCAGGACGGGCACAGCCAGTTGGTCGCGTCGACCGTCCCGAACTGCATCGCCTACGACCCGACCTACGCCTATGAACTCGCCGTGATCATCCAGGATGGGATGCGGCGGATGTACACCGAAGGGGAGCCTGTCTACTACTACCTGACGGTCACCAACGAAAAGTACGCGCACCCCGAGCTTCCGCCTGGCAGCGAGGCCGCGATCCTTGCGGGTCTCCATCGGATCGAGGAGGCCGAGGGGGACGGCCCCCCAATCCGGTTACTGGGCAGTGGGGCGATCCTGCGCGAGGTGCGCAGCGCCGCCGAAACGCTGCGGGCGGACTACGGCCTTTCGGTCGAGGTCTATTCGGCCACCAGCTTCAACGAATTGCGGCGCGAGGCTGCCGATGTGCTTCGCTGGAACCGGCTGCACCCCACTGCCGCGCCACGTCGCAGCCACGTCGAGACGCTGCTCGGAGATTCGGAGGTGCCGGTGGTGGCGGTCACGGATTACGTCGCGAACTATGCCGAGCAGATTCGGGGTTTCATACCCGGTCCCTACGCCGTGCTCGGGACCGACGGCTACGGGCGCAGCGACTCGCGGGAAAAATTGCGCGACTTCTTCGAGGTCGATGCACGACACGTTGTCTGGGTCGCACTGTCGCTTCTGGTCGAGGCGGGGACGCTCGCTGCCGCCGTCGTCGAGGCCTATCTCGTGCAATCGGGGATCGATCCCGAGAAGCGCCCACCGCGCCAGAGTTGAGTGCCTTGTCCCTTGAAACTGAGATCCTGGTTCCGGCACTCGGCGATTTCGAGGACGTCGAGGTGATCGAGGTGCTGATTGCGGTGGGCGATCGGGTCGAGGTCGAGGATCCGCTCATCACGCTCGAGAGTGACAAGGCGACGATGGAGATTCCGAGCCCGGTCGCGGGCGAAGTCGTGGCGATCCGCGTGCGTCTGGGCGATCGGGTTTGTGAGGGAAGCCTTTTCGCTGTGGTGCGCCAAGAGGCCGCCGCCGTCGCGAGCGAAACGCCTGCGCTCCCGCGCGCGGTCGAGCGGACAGCCGCGGATCGGGAAGAGCCACCGCCGGCCGTGGTGGTGCCGGGCCCTGAAGCGCCGCCCGAGAGGCACCCCGTCGCGCCGGCGGGTGGGGGCGAAGGCGTGCACGCCAGCCCGCTGGTGCGGGGGGTGGCACGCGAGTTGGGCGTGGACCTGCGGGCGACCCGCGGTAGCGGTCCCGCCGGGCGGGTTCGCGTGGAGGACGTGAAGGAGTACGTGCGCGGAGCCCTCGCACAGCCCGCGGCGGGAAGTGGCATCCCGGCGCTCCCGGAAGTTGACTTCGCAAGCTTCGGGCCCGTCGAGGAGGTGCCGCTCAGCCGCATTCGGCGGGTGGCTGCGAAAAACCTTCACCGCAGTTGGCTAAACGTGCCCCACGTCACCCAGCACGACGAAGCAGACATCACCGAACTCGAGGCGTTTCGCAGCGCGAAGGCCGACGAGGCAAAGGCCCACGGCGTGCGTCTCTCGCCGCTGCTCTTCGTGATGAAGGCGGTGGTGATCGGCCTGCGGCGTTACCCGGATTTTCGTTCCTCGCTGACGTCCGATGGGCAGAGCCTTCTTCGCAAGGACTATTTTCACCTCGGCATCGCGGTCGACACGGAAGAGGGGCTGGTCGTGCCGGTGGTGCGCGACGTGGACCAGAAGTCGATCTTCGAACTGGCGGCAGAGATCTCCGAACTCGCCGGCCGCGCGCGCGCCCGGAAGCTCGGCATGGCCGATATTCAGGGCGCGGTGTTCACGATCTCGAGCCTGGGTGGAATCGGTGGGACGGCCTTCACCCCCATCGTGAACGCCCCGGAAGTTGGGATTCTCGGGATCTCGCGCATGGCGGTGCGGCCGGTGTACCGCGAAGATCCCGAGGGGGGTCGCTTCGTGCCGCGAAAGCTGCTGCCGCTCTCGCTCTCCTACGACCATCGGGTGATCGATGGCGCCAAAGCGGCGCGCTTCACCAGCGACCTCAGGGCTTCGCTCGGAAGCCCGCGCAATCTTCTCGTCTGATGGCGCGCTTTGGGGGCTTCTTTCGGCGCCGCCACGCCGCGCTGCACTTTCTGCTCCTGGCAGCGGCCGCATTCCTCATCGAAGGAGCCTTCCTGGGGGATCCCCGGGAAGGAGGCGCGGTCTTCTTCGGTGACCTGCCGGCGCCGGGACCGAAGCGCGACGAGGCGCTGCTCTATCACGAGGCGTTGCGGCGCGGTCTCGACCGGCACGACCCGGTGGTGCGCCAGCGCCTGATTCGGGACATGCGCTTCCTCGAACCCAAGAGCGAGGCGAGCGACCAGGAACTCTACCGGCAGGCCCTCGACCTGGGTCTCGACCGGGAAGATCTGGTGGTGCGGCGGCGCCTGATCGAGAGGGTGCGACGCCATCTGATTGCCGAGGCACGCGTGGGGGTGCCCAAGCTGGCCGAACTCGAGGCTTGGCTTGCAGCGGACGCGCCGCGCTACCAGATCCCCGCTCGCCGCAGCATCGACCAGATCCACTTTGCGGACCGGGCGAGGGCCCTGGCTGCAATGGCCCGTGGGCAGGTGGGCGAGGGGGCGATCGACGCGCTTCGCGGGGACCCGCTGCCGCTACCGCGCCGGTTGCCATCGCTCTCTCGCGCCGAACTCGCCGGGCGCCTCGGTCCCGGCTTTGCCGGGGCGGCGTTCGCCATCGATACCGACGCGTGGACCGGCCCGGTGCAGTCGAGCTACGGCCATTCTCTGGTTCGCGTGCGCGAGCGGACCCCGGCGCGTGCGCCGCAACTCGCGGAAGTGCGCGCCCGGGTTGCGGGGGCCTGGCGGGCCGAGCGCGAAGCCCAGGCCCTCGAGGCGGCCCTTTCGAAGTTGCGTGCCCGGGCAGCGGAATCGAGCCCGCCGGACCGCTAGGCGGCGCGGTTTGCGCGGGCCTCGAGAGGCGGGCATCGTAGGCCGCCGTGAGCGACCTCGGCCAAGCCTTCTCCCAGGCCTTCCACATGATCGGGTCTTTGGACCCGGTTCTCCTCGAGATCGTGGGGCTGAGCCTCGAGGTCAGCCTCGCGGCGCTCGCCCTCGCGGCGCTCGTTGGCCTGCCGCTGGGTGGGTTCGTGGCGCTGGTGCGCTTCCCCGGGCGGCGTGTGGTGGTGGTGAGCCTGAATGCACTGATGGGTCTTCCGCCCGTCGTCGTGGGCCTTCTGGTGTACCTGATGCTCTCGCGTTCGGGGCCGCTCGGCGGGCTCGGGTGGTTGTTCACGCCGACGGCGATGGTGCTGGCGCAGTTCGTTCTGATCACGCCGATTGTCGCCGCGCTCACGCGGCAGGTGATGGAAGATCTCTGGGTGGAGTACGAGTTTCCACTGCGCTCTCTCGGTTCGAGTCCGGTGCGCGCGATTCCGACGCTGCTGTATGACGGACGCTTCGCGCTGGTGACGACACTCCTCGCCGGTTTCGGGCGCGCCATCGCCGAAGTCGGTGCGGTGATCATCGTCGGCGGCAACATCGCGCATGTGACGCGAGTGATGACGACCGCCATCGCCCTCGAGACGAGCGAGGGAGACCTGGCACTGGCACTGGCGCTGGGCTTCGTGCTGCTGGGTCTGGCCATGGGGATCAACGCGGCGGCGTCGTGGCTCGCAGAAATTGCGCGGGGGCACGAAGCGTGAGCGCGCGGGCCGTCGAGAGATCGATCCTTCCGGGGGTGTTCGAGGGCGTGGGCTTCGAGCGTGGGGGGGTGCCGCTTCTCGCAGAGGTATCGCTGCGCTTCGAGGCCGGAAAACGCAGCCTGATCCTGGGGCCGAACGGCTCCGGGAAGAGCCTCACGCTGCGGCTCGCCCATGGCCTCTTGACCCCGAGTTCGGGGCGCATCACCTGGGGCGGCGACCGCCCTGCGGTCGCGGCCAGCCGCCAGGCGATGGTCTTCGAGACGCCGGTGCTCCTGCGGCGTTCGGCGCGCGCCAATGTCGAGTACGCGCTCGGCCTACACGGCGTGGCTCGGGCAGAAAGGGCAGACCGGGCAGAGGCACTGCTT
>CAJXIC010000068.1 GCA_913054385.1 uncultured Pseudomonadota bacterium | reverse complement strand
GATCCTGGCCACCGGCGGGCTCGTCGGCGCCCTGCTAAAGGCGGTGCTCTCGCGGCGACGACGCAGCGGCCGCCTCCGCCTGTAGCCGCGAAGGCGGCAGCGGGGGGCTCGTAGCGGCCTTCTCGGGCGTCGGTCATCATCCCCGGCGGCGGGGCCTCGGATGCGCCCCCGACCGCCCCCCGCCAGCGCGGAGCCATGAACGACGCAGCGATGAATCCGCCGGGGGGGGACGCAGTGCCCCCGCGAACGCCGACGGGCGCGCTCGAAGACCTCTCATTGATGGGCTCGGGCGGGCGCCACGATCGCATGGGCTTCAAACTCGTGCTGGGACTGTTGTGGCGCTGCGTGCACCTGTTGCGGCCGGTGCGAAAGCACCTCGGGGCCCTGCTCGGCGGCTTCAGCCTGCTCAGCCTGGCGCTGTTTCCGGTGGTCGTGATCGGCGGCGACGTCTTCTGGACCCGCGCCCTCTTGGGAGATCCGCTGACCGCCGAAGAAGCCTGGCTGCTCGGCTGGGACCCCGCCCAGACGGTGGCCGTCGCAAAGCTCAGCGAAAGCGTGCGCCGCGAACTGGTCGAGCAGGTGCTGTGGATTGCCGTGGTATTGACCATCGCGCTGACGCCCGTCTTCCTGGGGCTGCTCTACTACGGGATGTGGATCCTGCAGCGGGTCAACCAGCTCCTGCGGGTCCAGCTGATGGATCGACTGCAGTCGCTGTCGCTGCGGTTCCACGCCGAGAACAAAGTGGGCGACGCGCTCTACCGGATCTACCAGGACTCCGCGATGGTGACCCAGTTGATCGAGGTGCTGTTCATCACACCGCTGCTTTCGTTCGGCCGTTTCTTCTTCAGCCTGGCCGTGGTGAGTGCCTACGACCCGCAGCTGGCGGGGCTCTTGCTGCTGATCTGGCCGCCGGCGCTGCTGATCGGCGCCTTCGTTTCGAAGCGCCTGCGCGTCCGCTTCCGCGACTCGCGCGAAGCCAACAGCCGCCTCACCTCGCGCATCCAGGAAACCCTCACCGGGATTCGGGTGATCAAGGCCTACGGCATCGAAACCGCGGAGCAGGAGCGCTTCGAGTGGAGTAGCCGCGAGGCCTTCCGCACGGCTTTCCGGGCCCGCAGCTGGCTGGCGAGTTTTCACGTGGTGATTTTCTGGGTGCTGGGTACTGCGACGCTGACGGCCATCGCCATCGCCACGCTCCAAACCCGCGATGCCGTTCCGCTGGCGGTGGCCGCCGCGGGCTTCACGGCCTGGAACCTCGGGCTCTACAACGTCTTCAAGGGCCAACTCGGCAACGGCACCGAAGCACTGCGCGACCTGTTTGGAACCTGGGGCCGGGTGCAGGACATCGCCATCGGCCTCGACCGGGCCTTCGAGGTGCTCGACCTCGAACCCGAGGTGCAAGACGCCGATGACGCCATCTTGTTGCCCCCCTTCAAAGACCGGGTCACGTTCCGCGACGTCCACTTCCAGTACCAGGAGGGTCACCCGGTGCTCGCGGGGGTCGATCTCGAAGCCGAGATCGGCAGCATCACCGCCATCGTCGGCACCACCGGCTCCGGCAAGAGCACCCTGCTCTCGTTGCTGTTGCGGCTCTTCGATCCCGACCGCGGCGCCATCGAGATTGACGGACGCGACCTGCGCGGCATCCAACTCGAAAGCCTGCGGGCTTCGGTCTCGATCGCGCTGCAGGAGAACCTGCTCTTTGGCGAAACCGTGCTCGAGAACATCCGCTTCGCGGTCCCCGGCGCCCCGCGCGAAGCGGTGGAGGCGGCCGCCCGCGTGGCCTGCGCGGACGAGTTCATTCGCGGGCTTTCCGAGGGCTACGACACGCTGCTCGGCGAGCGCGGCACGAAACTCTCCACCGGGCAGCGCCAGCGGCTCTCGATCGCACGCGCCATCTTGAAGGACACGCCGATCCTGATCCTCGACGAGCCCAGCGCCTCGCTCGACGCCCAGACCGAACTGCAGTTGATGGAGAACTTGACGGCCTGGGGCCGGGGCCGCGCGATCTTCCTGATCACCCATCGGCTGTCGACGATTCGATGTTCGGACTCGATTGCGGTGCTCGCCGACGGTCGCATCCTCGAGCACGGAAGCCACGACGAATTGATCGCGCGGGAGGGGGGCCGCTACCGCGCACTGGCCGACGCCCACGGCGCACTGTCCGCGGCGACCGCCTCGTGAGCGAACGCTTCCGAGAGGACAGCGGCATCGGGGCGGACACCGCCGCCACCGTGATCCGGCGCTCGCTGCGCTTCGTCTGGCCCTTTCGCTTCCAGTTCGGCGTGAAGTTGGGGCTGTTGCTGGTCGGCATCCTGCCGGGGCTGCTGCTGCCCTGGCCGATCAAGATTTTGATCGACAACGTGATCGGACGGCGGCCGATCAACGACCCGCTGGTGCCCTACCCGGGCTTCATCCAGCCCTTCATCGATCGGCTCGTCGGGCTCTCCACCAGCGAGATCCTGTGGGCGGTGGTCGGCGCACAGCTGATGCTGCTGTTCTTCTCCGGATCCTTCGGCACCTCGGGCAACGAGCGCGACGGCACCTACAGCGGGCTTTCGCAGGGCTTTGACACCGCCACGCGCAGCGAGAACGAGGCCAACGAGGGCTGGAGCTTCAGCGGCGGCATCCTCGGTGTGATCGACTATTGCTGGACGCTGCGGCTCACCCAGGCCTTCAACCACCACTACCGCTCGAAACTTTTCCGACGCATCCAGACGCTGCCGATGACGGCCTTCGACGACGAGCGCATCGGCGACGCGGTCTACCGGGTGATGGTGGATACCCCGGCGATCACCAACGCCTGCTACCGCGTGATCCTGACACCGATCGCGACTCCAATCGCGATCGGACTCTACGTCGCCACGATGGGGGTGGCCTTTAGCGGCTACAGCTTCCTGGTCTGGGCCGGGTTGGCAGCGATCCCCGTCGCGTTGATCTCGACCCTGCCCTTTGCCGGGATGCTGCGGCGCCGCAGCGGCGCGAGTCGGCAAGCGGGCGCAACCACCACCGCCACCGCCGAGGAAGGCGTCTCGCAGGTGCTGGCGGTCCAGAGCCTGGGCGGCGAGAAGCGGCAGTTGGCGCACTTCGAACGCGACAGCTGGGCCTCGTTCGGTCGCTACCGCGGCGTGATGGTGGCGCAGTTGCTGTCGGTCGTGGGATCGGTAGTTATGGGGACCGCACTTGCGGTCTACGTGCTGCTGCGGGTTTCGGATCTGGTGATCGCCGGCCAGCTCTCGGTGGGAGACTTCGCGCTGCTCTTCTACTACTACGTGCGCATCGCCTTCACCGCCTCGGGACTCGGCGCGCTCTGGTTCCGCTTGCAAGAAAACGCCGCCGGCCTGCACCGGGTGTTCTTCATGATGGACCAACCCGGCGAGGACGACGCTGGGGCGGAGCCGCTGCACCGGCTGCGCGAGCGCGTGCGCATGGAGGACGTGCACTACCACTATCCAGACGGCACTCACGCGCTCCGGGGCATCGACCTCGAAGCGCGGGTGGGGCAGCGCATCGCGCTGGTGGGCGCGGCGGGAGCCGGGAAGACCACCCTCGCCTACCTGCTCCCGCGTTTTCTCGAACCGAGTGCGGGCCGGGTGTTTTTCGACGACCAGGACCTCGCCCGGGTGAGCCACCGCGACCTGCGCGATCAGACCGCCTTCGTGTTCCAGGAGACGACGCTCTTCGACGCGACGGTCGAAGAAAACATCCGCGTAGGCAAGCCCGACGCCAGCGACGCCGAAGTGCGTCAGGCGGCCCGCGCAGCCGGCGCCGACGAGTTCATCGAGCGACTGCCCCAGGGCTACCAGACACCGCTGGGCCGCGCGGGCGGCAAGCTTTCGGTGGGACAGAAGCAGCGACTGGCCATCGCCCGTGCACTGGTGCGCGATGCGCGCATCCTGATCCTCGACGAGCCGACCTCGGCTCTGGACCCTGAGACCGAACAGCGCCTGGTGGAAAGCCTGCGCCTGGCCAGCCGCGATCGCGTGGTCTTCGTGGTGGCCCACCGGCTCTCCACCATCCGCAGCGCAGACCTGATCTGCTTCATCGACGACGGCCGCATCACCGAGCGCGGCAGCCACGAAGAACTGATGGCCCTCCCGGACGGCGCTTACCGCGGCTTCGTCGAGTTACAGGCGCGGGGGGTGGCTTAGGCGCGGGCGAACATCCCGGCGAGGACGACGGCCGCGGTGGCGAAGCCAGAGACTGCGCCGAACACCGCGATGCGCCCCACCACTCGGTGTAGGCGGCACAAGCGCGCGGGGGGCGGCGGCGCTTCCGAGTCCGGGTCTACCAATTGGGTGCGTGCGAAGCGCCGACCGAGGACGAGCGCGGTTGCACCGGCGACCAGCATGACACCGACGCAGGTCTCGTGGATGCGCAGCCACAGGACATCGCTGGGACTCCAGACCGTGAGATCCTCTTTGCCCAGGAATGCCAGCTTCACCACGTACGAAACCAGGAAGAAAAGCACCAAACCGCTGACGGCAAACATCTGGCGCCGATGGCGGGGGAACTCCTGCTGGCGCGCCAACTGCACGCCGCGCAGCGCCAGCACGCAGACCAGCGCCAGGTTGACCAGCGCGCCGGACCAGAAGACGAGGTTCGCTGTCATGGGCGAGAGCATAGGGGACGGGAAAACGGGGACGGGTTTTCTTTTTTTCTTTTTCGGGTCGGCTCGAAGCGGAGAGACCCGTCCCCGTTCTTCGGCAGGACCCGAAAAGGAAAAAAAGAAAAAAAGAAAACCCGTCCCCGTTTTTCCGGTCCTAGGCGAAGCGGGCTTTGGTTTCTTCGGCGGATTGGTTCGAGGCGGCGGCCAGGGCTTCGAGGCGCCCGGCGTCCGAGAGGTCCGCTGCGCGGATGCGGTCCTGGAGCGCGAGCGCGTGGGCGTAGAAATCGCTGCCGGTCTCGACCATGCGGACCTTGGTGCGACCGGTCTCGGCGTCGATCAGGTCCTCGAAAGCGATCGGTTCGATCTGCCCCTCGCGCCGGGTCACCAGCGCCGCACTGCGCCCGGAGAGCAGCAGGTCGACGGCGCCGGCGCCGAGATCGCGGGTGTACTCGCGGTCGAAGGCGCAGGGCGAGGCGCAGCGCAGCTCGTAGCCGACATCCTTGGTGCCGATGGCGACCGCAACACCGCGGTCGGCGAGATCGGCCTTTACGCGGTTCGCCAGCACCTTTCCGAGCGGCACGTCGGCCAGGCGGATGTGGCCGTGCTCGTCGCGCGGCGCGTCCTTCAATTCGGCGAGGTCGCCGGGGTCGAGGAACTCGGACACCCCCTCGGCGATCACCGCCACACCATCGCGTTGACCGCGAGCCAGGCGCTTCAGGATGGCGCCTTCGAGCACCCGGGCCACGTCCGCGAGCCGAATCTTATCGCCGGTCGCGAACTCTTCGGGGATCAGCGTCACCGCGGCCCCCGCCGAGAGCCCGGCGCCGAGCGCCAGGTGGCCGGCCTTGCGGCCCATCATGATCACGAAGAACCAGCGCCTCGTGGTGCGGCAATCTTCCATCAGGTTCTCGACCACGCCCGTGGCGACGTCGCGCGCGGTCTCGTAGCCGAAGGTCGGCACGCCCGCGGGCAGCGGCAGATCGTTGTCGATGGTCTTCGGCACGTGCACGCAGGCGATGCGACCCTTTGCCGTATCCGATACCCGCTTCGAGGAGAAGGCGGTGTCGTCGCCGCCGATGGTGACGAGGTGGTCGATGCCCAGAGCGTCGAGCGACGCCACGCAGCGCTCGAGATGGGCGGGGTCCTTGGTGGGGTTGGCGCGTGAGGTATGCAGGATCGAACCGCCGCGCTGGTGGATGGTGGCCACCTCTTCGCGCGAGAGCTCGCGGGTGTGGCTGCGGAGTTCGTCCACCGACAACCCCGCCATCAAGTGCTCGAAGCCATCGAGGAGGCCGACGACGCGGTGCCCGGCCTCGAGCGCGGTGATCGTCGCGGCGCCGATCACGCCGTTGATTCCCGGGGCGGGACCGCCGCCCACCAGGATTCCGAATGTCGCCATCACGTCTCCTCGGGTGCGGACCGGTGTCTCGCGCCGGCGCGACGCCGGGCGGGGACGGAGGCACGCGGGCCTCCGCGGGGCGGTCAGAATACCCATCGGGTAGCATGGCCGCCATGAAGGCCGTCGGCATCATCCCGGCTCGCTATGCGTCGACGCGCTTTCCGGGAAAGCCCCTGGCCCCGATCGCCGGGCGCCCGATGATCCAGCACGTCTACGAGCGCGCCTGCCGAGCCAAGCACCTCGACGAAGTCTGGATCGCCACCGACGACGCGCGCATCGCCGACGCCGCGCGCGGATTTGGCGCGCCGGTGGCGATGACCTCACCCGACCACCCCACCGGCAGCGACCGTCTGGCCGAGGCCTGTCAGGATCTCGATTGCGAGATCGTGGTGAACATCCAGGGCGACGAACCGCTGATCGACCCGGCGCAGATCGACGCCTGCGTCGACGCCTTGCTTGCGAATCCGAACATCCCAATGGCCACGCTAGTCCACCCCGCCGGCGCCGCGATCGCAAGCGACCCCCACCGCGTGAAAGTGGTGCTCGACGCCGCCGGGCGCGCACTCTACTTCTCTCGCGCGCCAATCCCGGCGCAACACACGGGCGGAGCCGGCACAGCGGACGACGCGCCGCGCTTCCTGCAGCACATCGGAATCTACGCCTACCGGCGCGAATTTCTGCTCGAGTTCGCCGCGCTGCCGCGCACCTGCCTCGAAGTCGCCGAGGGGCTCGAGCAGTTGCGCGCCCTCGAGCACGGCTACGCCATCCAAGCGGTGATCGTCGAAGCCTTCGAAAGTTGCGCCGTCGACGTGCCCGCCGACATTGCGAAGGTCGAAGCGCGGCTCGCGGCTTCGGGCTAGCGACGCAACCGCTTCGGGCGGATCGTGCCGCAGATTCCGACGCGCGGGCAAAAAAACACCCGGGAGCAGGTCTTGCGACCCTGTTGCGGCTACGGCGTCCGCGCTCCCGGGGGCGGTGGCGCTGGGAACCGTCCGTCCCCAAAGCGCCGACATCGATTGGCAAGTCGGCCAGGCGTCAGGACGCCGCCACCTCACTCGCCGTAGTGCTACTTTGGTCCAATGTTTCACCTCCATGTCGGCTTGGGAAAAACCTGCGAGGCCCAGACCCCGCTCGGTTCCCGGTGTGAGGGTGGGCGCCGTTCCCGCCCCTCCGGGCCGCCCCGCAAGCAGCATCGCCCGACGCTGACCGCGGAACTCGAGGATGAGTGAGATCCCCTGAATCCAACGTATCCGAAGGCGTGTACCTTGACCACGGCACCGGCCGGGGCCCGCTGTGAGCGCCCGCCTGGCGTTCTTTGGCTTCCTGGCGGGGATGCTGGTGGTCGGCTGGGGCGGCGCCTGCGTGATGCTGCGCGCCGCCACCGTGGGCGAGAACGTGATGCCCCTCGAGGCCCAGAGTTTCGCGCCCCTCGAGGTGATCACCGTGGGCACCGGCAGTGCCTACGAGAACCCCGAACGCCTGGGGCCCGCCACGGGGATCGGCTCGGGCGAGCAGCTGGTGCTGGTGGACGCGGGCCGCGGCGTGGCCGAGGCGCTGCGCTACGCCGGGATCCCGGTCTGGCAGCCCACCACGGTTTTTATCACCAACTTGTTGCCGATCAACACCGCAGGCCTCGACGATCTATTGCTCTCGGGCTGGCTGGTGGGACGCAGCGAGCCGCTCCGCCTCGTGGGCCCGCCCGGCACCCAAGAATTTGCCACCGCACTGCAAGCGGCCCACCGGCGCGGCGCGGCGGGCCTGGGCGAAGCGCTGGCGCTGCCGTCCGAAGGCGTGCGCATCGAAGCCTTCGACGTGAGCGGCGGCTACAGCGAAACGCTCGGCGACCTGCACATCTCGGCGGGGGAACTTTCGGGCGGGCCGCTGTCGGCGCTGGCTTGGCGCTTCGAAGTGGGCGAAGACTCCGTGGTGGTCTCGGGCACCGGCTGGGGTCCTGACGATCTGGTGCGCTTTGCCAGCGGCGCCGACATCCTGGTGCACGAGGCGGTCTACGTGCCGCCGCCCGAGGACATCGAGAGTGCTGGCATCGTGGCCGACCCCGAACGCCTGCGCCGCGAAGCCGCGCTCCACACCTCGATCCTCGATGTCGGCGACCTCGCCCGGCGCGCCGGCGTCCACACGTTGGTGGTCACCCGGATGCGCCCGCCGCCCTTCTTCGACATCCAGGTCGAGATGATCATCGACGACGCCTTCTCCGGTCGCCTCGAAGTCGCCGC
>CAJXIC010000067.1 GCA_913054385.1 uncultured Pseudomonadota bacterium | reverse complement strand
GCTCGAGCGTTGCGGCTGCATTGTCGCTGCGCTGCCGCAGCGTCTGCACTTCGAGCTCTGCGGTGTCGCGCTCGGTCTCCAGCGTCGCCACTTCGTCGCGCAGGCGATCGCGTTCGAGCAGCGCCGGTGGCGTGGCCTCGAGGTACCCGACCGGGACCCAGCCGCTGCGACCTCCGGGGAGCTGCACGCGGGTCCACTTCGCGCGGCGCTCGAGGATCGCGACGCGGTCGCCGGTCTCCACCGCTTCCAGGATCCGGTACTTGGTCCCCGGACCGGTTCGCAGGTTGAGGTGGATCGTTCCGCCGACCCAGGCCTCGTCGGCCGCCTGTGCAGGACTGGCGACGGCCAGCGCGGCAAGCCACACGAGCATCCAGCAGAAGCCCGGAGCGGGCAGGTGGGCCACGTTGAGGGGGGATTGCATGTGCGGACTCGTTTCGGCCGCGAGAGCCGGGGCAGTGGCTCCCCGGGTAGGACTTGAACCTACGACCCAGCGGTTAACAGCCGCTTGCTCTACCAACTGAGCTACCGGGGAACAGAATCGCCGAGCGAGCGAGTCTAGAGGGTGACCGCCGAAACGCAAAGGCGACCCGCGTTCGCCAGCCGGGGCCGCGTCACGTGCTCGTGGAACGCGCTCGCGGGCGCTATTCGAAGCCGATCCCGAGAATCTCGAGTTGCCGGGTGCCCTTTGGCACCTTCACCCGCACCTCGTCGCCCACCTCGCGGCTCATCAGCGCCTGGGCAACGGGAGAGGTCACCGAGATCAGACCCTTGCTGATGTCCGCTTCGTCCTCGCCCACGATCCGGTAGCGGACCTGTTCGCCGGTCTCGCTGTCTTCGAGGCGAACCGTCACGCCGAAGTGCACCTTCTCCGGTGTCTGCCCCGTGGGGTCGATGACCTGGGCGCGGGCCAGCTTGTCCTCGGTCATCACGATCTGGCCGGCGAGATGAGCCTGTCGCTCCTTGGCGGCGTTAAATTCGGCGTTCTCCGAAATGTCGCCGTGGGCACGGGCCTCTTCGATGTCCTTGACGTTTTCGGGGCGCTCTACGGTCTTCAGGCGCACCAGAGTGGCCTTCAGGGCCTCGTAGCCCTCGCGAGTCATCGGTACGCGCTGCGCCATGCTGGCCGCTCTTTCTTCGCTTCGTTGCGGTCGGGGTCGCTCGATCTCGCCGGTAGACTCCGGCGCCAAGAGACTCCGATGGGCGGTGGCGGGGCCAGCTATAGATAGCTCGCCCGGGAAATCTTCGAATCCACCGCGCTGCCTTGGACTCGCCGCGGTGTGCCCCAAGGGGCGAATTCCAAGATTACCCCCCGATGGCAGGAGGGTCAACGTGGTCGCATCGAAACCTTCGGCAGACGGCAGCCCTGAACTCTCGGGGCGGGGCCCGGGGCCGAGCGCGCGCACCTGGCTGGTGCGTGGCTGCGGGTTCTACGCGCTGCTGGCGGCGCTCGGCTGGGCCTGGCGCTCCGGCCTCTACGGTGAGCCAGTGTTCTATTCGTCGCTCGAGGCGGCGATCCACGGGCCCAGCTGGGTCTCCGACCTGGGCATCGGTGTCGGGGCCGGGCTGTTGCTCGTGGGGCTCTCGAATCTCTACACGGAGAAGACCGCCTCGGGGAAGCGGCTGGCGGACCGCCTGGCGGAGGTCCTCGCGAACCTGCCGGTGGGGCCGGCGATCGCCTTGGCGCTGGTCAGCAGCATCGGCGAGGAGGTGTTCTTCCGCGGGGCCCTGCAGCCGCGAGTGGGGTGGATCGTCGCCAGCCTGCTCTTTGGCCTGGTGCACGTGGGACCGGGGAAGGACTTCCTGCCGTGGACGCTCTCGGCCCTCTTCGCCGGCCTTTTGCTGGGCGGGCTGTTTCTCTACACCGGGAACCTGGCGGCGCCGATCGCCGCCCACGCCGTGGTGAACGGCGTCAACCTTCCAATGCTGGCCCGGCGAGGCCGGGCGCTTCGCTCTGCAGCGCAAGCGGCAGCGTCCGGTCCGGCTGCAGCCGCTCTTCGAGAGCCCGAATGAGGTAGCCCAGGAGCATCAACTCGGGCAGGCGACCCGTGTCGAGTCGAACCTTCTCGGACTGCAACTGGTCGGTGTAGGAAAAGAAAAACTGCAACGCCTCGACCGGAACGTTCTTCTCGAGCAGTTCGTCCATCTGCGCGAGGTCGAGACCCTCAAAGGTCTCGATAAAACAACCGGCGAGTTCTTCGAAGGTCATCGCGATCCGCTCTCCGCTGTGGCCGTTTCGGCTCTTTGGCGTTTCACCGTCGCCATCCGAGCGCTTGGCCGGATGCCTTCAGCCGCGCGTTGCACACCCGGGCCCTCCCACCTTCGCACTTTCGAAGAGTGCGTGTCAACGCTAGAAGCGCGATTTTGCAGTCCTTCTCGCCATGCGTCACGCGCTGCTGCGGGCTTCGTCACAGGGGCCTTCAAGGTGACGCGGCGCGCCCCGGAAGGTCGTCTCCCGGAAAGGCGAGAGAATCCAAGAGACTGGGAACGCGGTTGCACATCGGTGTCAACCCTGCGCCAGGGCGTCGCGGCGTGGGCTCCGGCGAGCCCATTCGGCCGCTTTCGATCGCGGACGCTGCGACCGGGCAGGCTGGTCGGGGCGACTGGATTCGAACCAGCGACCTCTTCGCCCCGAACGAAGCGCGCTACCAAGCTGCGCCACGCCCCGACATGCCTGGCCCGCAGAGGCGAGCGACGCCGGAGTATGCCCGCTCCTCGGTGGGGGTCAAGCGAGTGCCCGCGGCGCTGCCTTTCGCGCCTAGCCTAGACTTCGGCGCGCTGGCGGCGGCTCACCGCGCAAGGAGGGCCGGCCAGGCAGCGGGGTGGGCTTCGGTGGATCAATCGCAACAGGACGCGGCCACGGTCGCCTTCATGGCGGTGTCGACCTTCGCCTTCGTCGCCGCCTTCGCGGTGGTGGCCTTCCGGCCGCGCTGGATCGTGGGGCATCCGCGCAGCGTCCTCTGGGCACTCGCGGGGATCTCGTTGCTCGCCGTCCTGGCGCTGGTTCGGGTGGCGCCGCCGGGGCTCCGCCTCGCCTTCGATCCCTCCACCGAGCCACTGCTACCCGCCGGCGATCCCGGCCGGGCCCTCTACCAGCAGGCCGTCCTCGAATTTGGCGATGACCAGGTTTTCGTCATCGCGATCCGCTGCGAGGAGGTATTCACGGTCGAGTGTCTTTCGGTGATCGACCGCATCACCGGTCGCGTGGCGCGACTTTCGGGTGTGCGCTCGGTGAGCAGCCTGCTCGACGTGACCTCCTTTTTCTACGAGGCCGGTCCCGACTGGGTGGTGGTCGAGCCCTTCATCGACAAGGTGCCCGAAGCGCCCGAAGTGCTGGCGCGGTTGCGTGCGCGAGCGCTGGCGGATCCGGTCTATCGGCGCACCATCATCTCCGACGATGCGAAGACCGCCGCGGTGAACGTGCGCTTCCGTGAGATGAGCGACGACGAGTTCATCGATTCGGGTCTCGACGCCACCATCCAGACGATCGTCCGGGAAGAAACGGGAACGACGGCGCGTTTTCATGTGGCGGGGCGGCCGCACATCAAGGTGCACGTCTACGAGGGGATGGTGCAGGACCTGCAGCGCCTGATCCCGCTCTCGGTTGCGGTGATGGCGGCGCTCCTGTGGTTGTTCACGGGTTCGATTCGTGGCGTGGTGGCGCCCCTGTTTACGGCGCTCGGCACCAACCTCTGGACCTTCGGTGCGATGGCCTGGCTCGGCTTCCCGCTGACCCTGCTCACGGGCCTGCTCGGGCCGATGTTGTTGGCGCTCGGCAGTGTCTACGGGGTGCACGTACTCGCCCGGACCGAGGAGCACGAAGCCCAGATCCCCGATCCGAAGGCGGCGGTGCTTGCGGCGCTCTCGCACCTGCGCGTTCCGGTGCTGATCGCGGGCTTCACCACCGTGGTCGGGTTCGCAGCGCTGCTGATCACCGACGTGCCCGCGGTGCTCGAACTCGGCGCCTTCTCGATCTTCGGTGTCGCCTCGGGAACCCTGCTGGTGGCGACCGGGGTCCCGGCCCTCCTGGTTTCGTGGCCGCGATCCGCTCCGCACAGGGCTTCGAGGGGGGCGCTGCTCGTGGCGATCGACCGCGGACTCGAGGCGGCACTCGGCGCCCTGGGGCGGGGCGTCGTCCGGCACGTGCGTCCGATTCTCTGGGTGTCGGGGGCGGCCGTCTTGCTGGCTGTCATGGCGATCCCTCGCATCGTGATCGACACCGACTACCTCTCCTACTTCGACGAAGACGCCCCGCTGCGGCTCGACTTCGAAGCGGTAAACGAGTTGCTGGCCGGAGCGATCCCCCTCTACGTCGTTTTGGAGAGCGACGGGCCCGGCAGCTTTCGCGAGCCCGCGGCAACGGATGCGATGGCCCGGCTGCAAGCCGGCTTCGACGGGGTCGAGGGCGTGAGCCGCACGCTCTCCTTCCTCGATTCGATGCGCGTGCTGAACCGCGCCCTGCACGCCGACGATCCCGCCGCGGAGAAGATCCCGGAGACGCGGCCGGGGATTACCGAGTTGCTCTTCATGATCCCCAAGAACGAACTGCAGCGTTTCACCACGGTGAACCACGGGCGCAGCAACATCGTCGTGCGCACGGGCGAGGTAGGGTCCGCGGCGATCAACGAGTTGACCGCGGCCCTAAAGGGGGTGATCGAATCGACACCCCTGCCCGAGACGATGCGCGCGGGGGTGACGGGGAACGCGATCCTGCTGGCGCGCAGCGCCGACGGCATCGCAGAGGGGCAGCCGCGCAGCGTCGCGCTGGCGGCGGTGACAATTTTTTTGGTGATTGCCCTGGGTCTTCGTTCGCCGCGGCTCGGGGCGGTGGCGATGATTCCGAACGTGGTCCCGGTGTTGCTCTACTTCGGCATACTGGGCCTGGGCGCGGCGCCGCTCTCGCTGCCGACGAGCCTGATCGGCTGCGTGGCCCTCGGCATCGCCATCGACGACACCGTTCACTTTCTGGTTCGCTACCGCGAGGAACGCTCCGCGGGAGCCACCCCGGAAGCGGCGGCCCAGCGCTGCACGCGTTTCGTCGGCCGGCCGATTGCCGTGACCTCGGTGGTGTTGGTGGCAGGCTTTCTGGTGGTGACGCTCTCGGAGTTCGCGACCCTCCAGGAGTTTGGGGTGCTGGCGGCGATCACGATGACACTCTGCCTGCTCACCGACCTCGTCCTACTCCCCGCGCTGCTGCTCCGCTTTCGCATCTGAGCGGACGGAGTTCCGCGGCGAATGCGCAGGACGGAAGTGTGGCGGCTGTACCGGGCGCGGCGTCGCCGAACGGCCCCCCGGACCGTGCCGCCTTCACCCGCATTCGCGATCCCGTTTCGCCCCAGATGTATGGAGGCAACTCCCAATCGAAGCGCGGCCCGCAGGGGCGCGATCGGTCAGTGTGCGATCAGGCGGCGCATCTCGAAGGTCGTCTCTTCGAAGATGACGTTGGGTTCGATGTCCTCCACCTCCAGGCGGGTATATGAACCCTGCTGCAGGTTGCGCATGGTCATGCGCATGGCCACCCAGACGTCCGCGTGCTTCTCGATCGCGGCGCGGTCGACGTCAAGGGTCTTCGTCTCGATGCCGCGTTCGCTCCAGTAGCGCGTCAGCAGCGGAATGGCGCGATCCTTCTCGATGTAGATCCGCAGTTTCGAGTATTCGGAAATGGTCCCGCTTTTCGGCGTGGCTTCGATCACGAAGACCGCGACCTGGTCGAGGGCCTCGTCGTCGATCCGCGTGTAGTCGAAGTCGTCGATGTCGCTCGGCAGCACGTCCTCGAAGCTGAAGTCGCTGCCGAAGACGGGCTCACCGCGCAGGCTGACGCGCCGGATGCGTCGCTCGCTAGCGAGGTAGAGGAACTGGTCGCTCGGGCCGGTGTGGCGGTTGAGAATCAGGTAGCCGGTGTGCCGCAGATCGAAGGGTTCGAGGTAACGCACGAGGGTCTGGGAGGCGATCGTCCGACTCGGGTTCGATCCCCGACCTGCCGCGCCGGCACGCTCGCGGTCCTCTTTGGGGGCGTCCTCGGTGAACCACATGCGGAAGGCGGATTCTTGCTGGTTTCCGGCGCGGTCGCCGGAGACGAGGCGCGCGGTCTGGCGGAAGCTGTGGAAACGGTTTTCGAGCACGCGCGCGTAGATGTCGCGCCCGCTCTGGCCGGCGTCCTCGGCGCGGGCTTCGCCGCTCGCTGGAACTTCGTCCGGAACCGGGCGATTCGCCTGGGCATGGGGTGCGAGCAGCGCCGCGAGAGCCAGACCTGCGAGCAACGCTCGGAGCGCCTGCGGGTTTCGCAGGGGGGAGCGGCGCAGCCTCGCGGGAAGGGGCATGGGTCTGGTTGCGCGCGGTCCTACGAGCGCGCTGCCTCGGCGCAACTGCGCAGCGATTCGATGGCGCCCTTGTAGTCGGCTTCTCCGAAGATCGCGGTGCCGGCGACGAAGACGTTGGCGCCGGCCTCGGAGGCGACTCCGATGGTGCTCGCCGTGACGCCGCCATCGACTTCGATGTCGACCGAAAGTCCGCGCTCGAGGGTCCACTCGCGCAGTTGGCGGACCTTCGACATCGCGCTGGCGATGAATTTCTGCCCGCCGAATCCCGGATTGACGGTCATCACCAGCACCTGGTCCAGATCGCCAAGGACGGGCTCGAGCGTCTGGACGGGGGTCGCGGGGTTGATCACCGCGCAGGCACGCGCACCGAGTTCGTGGATCTGGGCCAGCGTGCGGTGCAGGTGGGGACAGGTCTCGGCGTGCACGCCCACCGTGTCGGCCCCTGCGCCCACGTAGTCGGCGATCGAGGTCTCGGGCGATTCGATCATCAAGTGCACGTCGAGGGGAAGCGAAGTCGAGCGGCGAACGCTTTCGACGATGGGCGGACCGAGGGTCAGGTTCGGCACGAAGTGACCGTCCATCACGTCGATGTGGATCCAGTCGGCACCCGCGGCCTCGACCGCGCGCACCTCTTCGCCAAGACGAGCGAAGTCAGAGGCGAGAATCGAGGGGGCGATGCGGAGGGTCGGTGCGTCGGAACCGGATGTCACGGAGCGCGCTCCAAACGTGCGGCGTAGAAACCGTCCGTGTTGTGTTTATGGGGAAGGCAGCGGAGGTCTCCGCTCTCGTCGAGCAACGCGTGCAGCGGGCTCTCCTTCTCGCGAGGGACAGCGCGCTGCAGATCCGGGCGCTCCGCGAGCAGTTCTTCCACCACCTCCTCGTTTTCCCCGGAAACCAGGGTGCAGGTACTGTAGACGAGGGTTCCCCCCGGTCTCAAGGCGTCTGCCGCGCGCGCAAGGATTGCCCTCTGCACCGCGCGGAGTTTCGGCAGGTCGCTGGGTTGGATGCGCCAGCGGGCGTCGGGTCGTCGGCGCAGGGTTCCGAGCCCGGAGCAGGGCGCATCGACCAGGACCCGGTCGAAGCCCTCGCGGGCCGTTTCCGGGCGTTCGAGATCTCGGAGCGTGCCCATTGCGTCGTGCTGCAGGGTGGTGAAGTTCGTGATGCCGAGGCGCCGCGCTCCCCTGGCGATCTGGGCGAGCCGACCTTCGTGGCGATCGAGCGCCAGGATGAAGCCGTCGTCGCCGAGGCGCTCGGCGATCGCCATCGTCTTGGTGCCCGGGGCCGCGCAGGTGTCGAGAATCGATTCGCCCGGCTGCGGATCAAGGAACTCCACCACCAACTGCGAAGCCTCGTCCTGCGGGCTCATGCGTCCGGCCAGGAAGGCCGGGTCGCGAGTCGCTCCCTTTCCCAGAATCAACGCGTCCGGAGAAAAAAGCCCGCGGCGCGCTTCGGGAAAGCGCGGGAGGAGCTCTTCGAGGAGTTCGTCGGCGGAGTTGCGCAGGCGGTTGGCTCGGACGGTGGCGGGGGGCGTCTGGTTCGATACGGCGGCCAACTCCGCGGCCTCCTCGGGTCCGAAGCGCTGGAGCCAGAGTTCGGCGATCCACTTTGGAATCGAAAGCGCGTGGACCAGGTGGCCCTGTGGGTCGCGCACCGGATTCGGGAGCGGGATCTTCGTGTGCTCGCGGGCCAGGCGGCGCAGCGCGGCGTTGATCAGGCCGGCGGCGCGTTCGCTGCCAAGGGCGCGGATGCAGTGGACGGATTGATCGACAGCGGCCGAATCGGGGATGCGATCGCAGAAAACGATCTGGTAGGCGCCCATGCGGAGCGTGCTCGTGACCAGCGGCTCGGTGCGATCAAGCGGCCGGTCCAGGACATGGGAGAGCAGGAAGTCGAGCCGTCCTCGCCAGCGCAGGGTTCCGAAGACGAGTTCGGTGGCGAGGGCGCGGTCTTCGGAGGAGAGTTCGCTGCGTGAAAGGGCCGCGTGGAGTGCAATGTCCGCGAAGGCCTGCACCTTCTCGACGCGATCGAGGACACGGATCGCCAGCAGGCGCGCCG
>CAJXIC010000066.1 GCA_913054385.1 uncultured Pseudomonadota bacterium | reverse complement strand
CCCAGGGACTCCTGCCGCTGAATTCCGACAGCGCAGCGCCGCGGCGCAGCGCCGCGGAGGCGGCGACACTCGAAGAGTTGCGTGGCCTCGACGCCGAGCGCGTAACCCCCTTCGACGCGCTGGCGCTTCTGGCGCGACTTTCGAAGCGCGTGAAAGACGGGCAAGCCCCGTGAGGCGCGGTACAGGCGGCGCGAATCAGCGGATGAGGCTCCTCTTGTTGGTGAGCCTGCTCCCGGCGCTTCTCGGGGCGGAGCGGCCGCCGGGCCTCGGCGATGTGGCCGACGTGCGGACCTGGTCGCACCCCGACTACACCCGCGTGGTCATCGAGTTGACCGAGCCCGCCGAGGCAGGCGACGTGCAGAGGCTCGCGGCCGCCGCGGGGCAATCCGAGCGCCTCTACCTGGATCTCGACGGGATCTGGGTGGGGCGCCGCTGGCTCGCCGGCGTCGATGTGAACGATGGGCTGCTGCAACGCGTGCGCCTCGGTCAGAACACGAAGCGGCGCGCTCGAGTCGTTCTCGACCTCGAGCGAATCGACCGCTACCGGGTGCTTCAGCTCCGCGGACCGGACCGCGTGGTGATCGATGTCTACGGTGATCGCCGGGATCCGGAAACCCTGGAGTGGTCGACATCCTCGCGCTCCACCGATCGGCTCGGCGTCGCCGCGAAACCGATCCGGACGGTGATCCTCGATCCGGGACACGGAGGCCGCGACCCCGGGGCCATCGGGCACAAGGGCTTGCGCGAGAAGGACGTCAATCTCCGGCTGGCGCGAAAACTGGAGCGGATCCTCCTGCAGCGAGGGTTTCGGGTGGTGGCCACCCGCACCACGGACCGCAGTCTCGACCTCGAGGAACGGACCGCGATCGCAGAAGCGGCTGGCGGCGATCTGTTCATCTCGTTGCATGCGAACGCCTCGCCCCGGCGCAAGACGCGCGGCCTCGAGATCTACTATCTCGACGAAAAGGACCATCGCCACAGCACCGAAGTCGCAGCCCGGGAAAACGGTATCCCCCGAAGTGAAGTGGACACCCTGCAGCGCACGCTCGCGCGCTTTCGAGTGGCCGAGGCCTCGGTGCACTCCGCCGAACTTGCGGCGGCAGTACACGACTCCGTGCTGGCTTCCCTCGGCCGGAAACGCGGCGGACCACCGGATCTGGGTGTCAAAACCGGGCCGTTCTACGTGCTCTTCCTCTCGAGCATGCCCGCAATCCTGGTCGAGAGCGGTTTCTTGACCAATCCCAGCGATGCCAGGCTTCTCAACGACGACGCCTTCCTCGACGCGTTGGCCGCCGGCATCGCAGGGGGCCTCGAGCACTACCGCCGGAGCGCAGAGCAGTTGTCGGCGAAGCGGGCGCCATGAGCGGCATGCCCTCCATCGAAGCGCACCTCGACGGGATCGGTCCGTGGCTTGCGCGGCCGGTTCCCGAACTCGACCGGGAGGTCGCCGGACGGGTTCGCGCCTACCTGGGAGACCTGCGCAAGCACCTCGTAGAGCGCCATTTGCAAGGGGCTACTGGTCGCGAGGTCAACGAGGCCAACTCCGATTTGATCGATCGCATGGTAAGGCGGCTCTTTGCGCTTGCCGAAGAACACCTGCTCGCCATGCGGCGCGACCTCGAGCCGGGGCTGTGCCTGATCGCCGTGGGCGGATACGCCCGCCGCGAGATGTCGATCCACTCGGACGTCGACATCCTCGTGCTCTACGAAAAGGGGCCTACCCCCTACGTCGTTTCCATCGCAGAGCGCCTGCAGTATTGGATGTGGGACGCCGGCCTCAAGGTCGGCTGCGCCACCCGCACCATCGCCGAAACCATCGAACTGGGGCAGCGGGATTTTACGGTGCGAACGGCGGTTCTCACCGCACGCTTTCTCTGCGGCGATGGCGTGTTCTTCCAGGATTTTGCCGACGCCGTTCGCCGGAACTTCATCCCCGATGAGAAGACCTTCATCGAGGAGCAGGAGCGGGCGTACCGCGAGCGCCACGAGAAGATGGGGGAAACGCTCTTCCTACTCCAGCCCAACGTGAAGGAGAGCGCCGGGGGCTTGCGCGACTACCACACGGCCTACTGGATCATGCGGGGGATCCAGCCCTCGTCGCGCGATGCCGAGGACCTGCTTCATTTCGGGCTGCTTACCCATACGGAAATGCAGGAGCTGCAGGCGGCGCTCGAGTTCCTCTGGAGCGTGCGCAACCATCTCCATTGGATCACCGATCGACGCACCGACCAGATGAGCTTCGAGTTGCAGGAGAAGGTCGCCGCGAAGATGGGCTACGAAGACGCGACCACTGAGGGGGAGGCCGACGAACTCGGAGTCGAGAGATTCATGCGCGACTATTACCGCGCAGCCCGAACCATCCGGACCGTGGCAGAACTCGTCCTCGAACAATGTCGCGCGCGGGCGCTCGGTCGCGATCGCGACGTACACCTGCGCGAGGTGGAGCACGGTTTTCGTGTGACCGACGAGCACCTGGAGATCCCCCACGCAGCCCACCTGCGTCGCGATCCCGTGCGGTTGTTGCGCGCCTTCGAGGTGGCCCAGTCCTACGGAGTTCCGCTCTCGAGGATGGCGAGTCGGCTGGTGGGAGAGAACCTTCACCTGATCGACGAGTCCGTTCGCCGTGCCCCCGAGATGCGAGAATCCTTTCTGGCAATTCTCAACGCCGAGCAGCGGGTCATGAGAACCCTCATGCAGATGAACGAGATCGGGGTGCTCGCGGCGCTCCTGCCCGAGTGGGAGCACATCGTCTGTCGCTGGCAGCACGTGATCTACCATACCTACACCGTCGACGTGCACTCGATCTTCCTGGTCGAAGAACTCCGCCGCCTGTGGCGCGGGAAATACGATCAAGATCTGCCCGACATGAGTCGGCTGATCCAGGAGGTCGATGACCGGCCGGTCCTCTTCCTCGGTTGCCTGCTCCACGACATCGGAAAGGGCTTTGGCGGCGACCACTCGAACGTCGGTACCGAGAGGGCGAAGGTCTGTCTCGAGCGCCTCGGACTGAGTCAGGAGCGCAGTGACCGGGTCCTCTTCCTGGTGAAGCACCACCTGCTGATGTCGCACCTGGCCCAGCGACGCGATCTGTCGGATCCCGGTTTGATTTTCGATTTCGCACAGATCTGCGGGGATCGGAAGAACCTGCGAAACCTCTACCTCCTCACGTTCGCGGACATTCGGGCGTCTTCCACCGACGCCTGGGGCGAGTGGAAGCGCCTGCTCCTGCGCGAACTCTTCGAGCGAACATCGGAATTTCTCGAGGTCGGTGCCGGCAGTCGAAAGCGTGCAGCCGAACTGATCGAGGAAAGAGTCGAGATCCGCCGGGACGCCGCTCGCGCAGAGTTGCGAGGGCTCGGCTTCGACGACCTGCAGAGTGAAGCCTTCTTTTCGGATATGCCGAGGCGCTATTTCATCAGCCACACACCGCCGCAGATTGCACGGCACGCCCAGGTCGTCTTCGCGTACGACACCGAGAGCGGTGTCGCCACGGCCTTCCGCGAGATGCGCGGCGATTTTACCGAATTCATCCTCTGCACCCTGGATGTTCACGGGCTTCACTCACGCGTGGCCGGGACCCTGACGGCGCTGGGTACGAACATCCTGGGTTCGCACGTTTACACCGGGCGTTCTGGGTTGGCCCTCGAGGTCTACCGGATCTCGAGCCCCGAGGGCGGCGCCGAGGAGCGGGAAATCTGGCGGCAGAGCCTGCGCGAGAACCTGGCCGCGGTTCTCGCGGGCGAGAAGACCGTCGAAGCATTGCTCACGCAGCGGCGTCGGCGTCGGGGGATTCCGCGACTGCCGTCCCGTCAGGAGCCGACAGTTTCGGTTTCGAATAGCGAATCCGACTTCTATACCATTGCCGACGTGGTGGCGGATGATCGCAGCGGGCTGCTTCACTCGCTCACCGAGGTCTTTGCGCGCCACGATCTCGAGATCTACATCTCGAAGGCGTCGACGGTGCTCGACCAGGTCACCGACACCTTCTACCTGAAGACCGCCGACGCGGAGAAGATCTACGACGAGGAGCTGCTACTGCAGTTGCAGAAGGACCTCCTTGCGGCCGCGCGTGGAGACGCAGGGGCGTGAGCCGGGCTGAGGACCTGCAGTCGCTGGTCGATGCGTTTCTCGGCCGGGAAGCACTCGACCGCGGACTGGCCGCGAACACCCTCGAAGCCTACGGCCGTGACCTCACGCGCTTTCTCAGGTTTCTCGCCGCCGTCGGCGTCACGCGCTGGTCGCGTCTTGGCGCCGGACACGTGTCGAGCTTCGCGGATGATCTTGAGCGAGCGGGGTTGGCGGCCCGTAGCCGTGCGCGGACACTGGTTGCGGTGCGCCGACTCCTCGAATACGGCGCCGGCGAGGGCGTCGTCTCCGGGGACGTCCTGGTGGCCCGGGTCCCCCTGCGGCTTCCGCGAATTCTCCCGAAGATCCTGCATCCCGACGAAACCAGGGCACTGATCGAGGCCAGCGACCCGACCACGCTGCTCGGGCAGCGCGACCGTGCGATGCTCGAGGTGCTCTACGCTGCGGGCCTGCGGGTGTCGGAGTTGGTGACGCTGCCACTTTCGGATGTGGACCTGCGGGGGGGCTGTCTGCGGGTGACCGGGAAGGGCGGCAAGGAGCGTCTTGTTCCGCTTGCCGAATCGGCCGTGGAAACGCTGCGCCACTACCTGGAAGAAGTGCGCCCGAAGCTCCTGGGCAAACACGCCGAGCCGTGTTTCACGGTGTTTCTCACCCGGCGCGGCCGCGGGATGACGCGTCAGAATTTCTTCGGGCGCCTGCGGAAGCTGGCGCTCTGCGCGGGCATCCCCAGTGATCGCGTTTCGCCCCATGTTCTGCGCCACGCCTTCGCCACTGACTTGCTCGAGGGGGGAGCCGACCTGCGTTCGATCCAGTCGATGCTCGGACACGCGGACCTCAGCACGACGCAGATCTACACCCACGTCGACCGCGTACGCTTGCGGGAGACGGTGGAACAACGGCACCCGCGTGGTCGGCGACCCCGGCGAGGCCCTTCGACATGAAGACGGCCTTTAGCCTGGAGAGCGTGCTGCGGGGCGTGCCGCACCACTCCGTCGGCTTGCTCGAGACCCTCCTTGAAGCAGCGGGCGAACGCTTCGCGGTGCACCTCGTCGGGGGGCCCGTGCGCGATCTGCTCCTCGAGCGCCCGCTGCGCGACATCGATCTGGTCGTGGAGGGGTTGGAGATCGACGTCGCCGAAAAATTGGCGCGGAGGGCCTTTCGCCAGGGTGCCCGGATCACTTCGCATGCCCGCTTTGGAACCGTCCACATCGAGGCCGGCGGGGGCTCGCTCGATCTCGCGACGACGCGCAGCGAGACCTATTCGGGGCCTGGCGCGCTGCCGCGCGTCGAAGCGGCGAGCCTCGAAGTCGATCGCGCTCGCCGCGACTTCAGCGTGAACACACTCACCCTCGAGCTAAAGCGGGCCTCGCGCGGAAAGCGGGTCTCGGTAGCGGGCGTGCGGGAGGCGCTTGCCGATCTGGAAGCGGGCCGACTCCGCACCCTGCATCCAAGAAGTTTTCACGACGATGCGACGAGAATCCTGCGCGCAGCGCGCCTTGCATCGCGCCTGGGCTTCCAGCTCGGACGGGCCGAGCGCAGTCAACTGCGCGCGGCGCTGCGGGACGGCGCCTTTGGTGCGATCAGCGGGGATCGCCTACGCCGCGAGTTCGATCGACTCTTTGCCGACGCGGCACTGGGCGCGGCCCCCATCGAGACCCTCCGGAACCTCTCCCGCTGGCATGCCCTGGCGGTCATCGAACCGGGGCTCGGGCTCTCGCGCGAGGCGGGCCCCGCGCTCCGGCGGCTGGGGCGATCAATCGAGACCTCGCCCTGGCGCCACTCGAGCGCGCGACCGCTGATTTCCGGGCTCTGTGTCTGGCTGGCAGAGGAGGAGGCGCCGATCCGTCGGCGGGCCCTCGAGCGCCTCGGCGTGCGGGGTGAAGCCGCCGTGCGCATTGCGGCGTTCCCTCGGCGGCGCGCCCGGGACTTGCGGGCATTGGAGCGGGCCCGGGGCCGTGGCGCCGTGGATGCCATTCTCGAGGACCTCGATGAAGACTCGCTGCACGCGCTCCACGCCTCGGCATCGGCTCGTTCGCTGCGCCGGCGCATCGAGCGCTGGGCGGGCGAAGACCGCCGACGCCGTTCTCCGCTGAGCGGTTCGGATCTGCTGGCGCTCGGGCTCGAGGGGCCCGCTGTGGGTCGGGCGCTGACCCGCATTCGCGGCGCGTTTCTCGACGGAGCGGTCGCGAACCGTGAAGAAGCGCTCGCCCTGGCTTCCGAGATTGCGCTGCACGCCGCCTCCAAGAAGGCCCGGCGCCCGCGTAAACCGAAGGGCGGGCAGGGGTAGACGGCCCCGGGCGCTTGCAGGCAGCGTAGAGCCGGGCGATGCTCCACGGCGGTCGTCGCGGCGCTTGCCTGGCGGCGAAACCGGGGGAAGCGTGGTCGACCTGGCGGAGCAGAGGGCAGAATCGAGCCTCGCGGAGTCGACTGGCTCGCCGGGCGTGCCCGCTTACGCGGTAAAATTGGCGGTCTTCGAGGGACCTCTCGATCTTCTTCTGCACCTGATCCGCCAGAACGACGTCGAGATCGCCGACATCCCGATTGCCGCGATCGGCGCGCAGTACCTCGAGTATCTCGAGATGATGCAAGCCCTCGATCTGGACCTTGCGGGCGAGTACCTGGTGATGGCCGCGACCCTCGCGCTGATCAAGTCGCGCATGCTGCTCCCGCCCGAGGGCGACGAGGAGGACGAAGACTTCGACCCGCGGGCCGAACTGGTCGCTCGACTGCTCGAGTATCAGCGCTTCAAGGAGGCGGCCGAAAGCCTTGCGAAACGTCGGCGCCTGGGCCGCGATGTCTACGCTGCGACCGGCGCGGGCCCGGAGCGCCCTCGGGGCGCCGAACGCGAGATCGAAGTCGGCGTCTTCGACCTGATCCAGGCCTTCAAGAGCGTGTTGGACCGGCAGACGGGACCCGCTGTGCACGAGATCGAGGTCGAAGTGGTCACCGTCTACGAGCGCATGCAGATCGTGATGCAGCAACTGTCGGAACGCGACAACATCGAGTTCATGCAGATCTTCCGGACGGAAGACGGTGCGATCCCGTCCCGAAGCATTCTGGTTGCAACTTTTCTGGCGATTCTCGAACTGGTGAAAGTCTCGGCCTGTACCGTGTTCCAGGGCATTGGTGACACGGGTAGCCCCGAGGGTCCGATCCGCGTACGCCGGGGCGAATGCAATGACTGGCAATCGCTCGTTTCGGATGCGATGTAGGGGGCCCGATGGAGCGAAACGAGCAGAGCCGAATCGTTGAAGCGCTGGTTCTCGCCGCGCCCGAGCCGATCTCCGCGGAGCGCCTTGCGGATCTGGTGCCCGATTGCAGCGCCGGGCTGGCGCGAGATCTGGTGACAGGGCTCAACGAGAGCTACAGCAAGGAAGATCGGGCCTTCGAGATCTGGGAAGTCGCGGGCGGCTTCCAGATCCGGACGCGCGCGGAGTTCTCGGGCGTTCTCCAGCAACTCCGAAGACTGCGGCCCCTGCGGCTCTCCCAGGCGGCCCTCGAAACGCTTTCGATCGTGGCGTACAAGCAGCCGGTTACGCGCGCCGAAATCGAGGACGTACGCGGCGTCGAGGCCGGACCGGTATTGAAGACGCTGCTCGAGCGCCGTCTGGTGCGGATGGCGGGGCACCGCGATGTCCCCGGGCGACCGATGCTCTACGCCACGACGAAGCGCTTTCTCGAAGTGTTCGGGTTGGGGTCGGCGAAGGATCTTCCGCGACTCCGCGAACTCGAAGAACTGGCGCGCGAGCAGCGGCTGGCCGAGGCGGAGGACCACGCCGAATCGGGGGGGGAGGGGCCGGCAGCCGGGGCGGCCGGGACTGCAGCACCGGATGTCGACGCATCCGCAGACCCGGGCGCGGCGGACGGCGAGGGGTCGGGATCGAAACCCGAAGCCGACGAGTGAAGCGGCCGGCCCGTAGCGCGCGCGCGAAAACCGGGGGCGCTACCCGCTTCGCGGGAGCAGGTCCGCAGCGTCTCCAGAAGATCCTCGCCGCAGCCGGTATCGCTTCGCGGCGAGGTTCCGAGGAGTGGATCCGCAACGGGCGCGTTTCAGTGAACGGCCGGGTGGTCGAACTCGGCGCTTCGGCAGACCCGTCCTGTGACCGCATCGAGATCGACGGCGAGGCGCTTGAACTCGACGCGCTCGACTATTGGGTCGCCCACAAACCGCGAGGCGCTCTGACCACGCTGCGCGACCCCGAGGGACGGCCGACGGTCATGGATCTGCTGCCGCGGGACGGTCCGAGGCTGTTCCCGGTGGTCGCCGTGTACTGCAAAACAACCGGTCTGGTACTGCTCACGAACGACGGCGAGTTGACCCATCGCCTG
>CAJXIC010000065.1 GCA_913054385.1 uncultured Pseudomonadota bacterium | reverse complement strand
TGGGGCAGCGGATAGTGACCCGCGTGATATCATGGTCGTAGCCGGAGAGGTGGTAGCTCTGGCCAAGGGCTGGAACGGGAGCGCAAATATCGGCTATGCTCTCTACTCGTTTTCAGATACAGGTGCAACCCTATTATGGGATCCACAACCGGGAGTTGGCGATAGTCAAGCCGGGCTATACGGTCAGATTATTAGGGCTGGAGATTTCCTTTATTTCGTCGCTGAAGACGGGACTTATGGCCAAGAATTACATGCCTTTGCCCACGGTGAATTAAGCAATTCTTGGATCGTATTAGATTGAGCGGCGCCAGGCGTGTTTGGCTGCTAAGGGTTGGCGCCAGCCTTGGCCAAAGGCTCTGCGGCTGACCCGCGGCGCTGGTGGCATCTGCCAGGCGGTTGGTCTTCGGGGAGTCTTCGGGGGGCATGGTTTCTCGCGGCCGCAGTGTAGCGACTGCTGCGCCCCGCGATGTAGCCTTGCCGCATGTTGGATTTCGTTCTCGAACCCGGGCGCGACCGCGCGCTGCGCAATCGCCATCCGTGGCTTCTTTCGCGGTCGGGAGAGGTGCGTGGCGCGGGCGATGCGGCTCCCGGTAGCTCCGTGCGCGTGGTCTCCAGCGACGGGGAGGTGCTCGGCTACGGCGATCTCTCGCCGGCTTCGTCGCTGCGCGTGCGCGTCCACCACTTTGGGAAGGAAGAACCGGCCGAGGACTGGTTCGTGCGCCGCATCGAGGCCGCCATCGCGCGCCGGGCCGGCGATCCTTCGCTGGCGGCGACGGACGCGCACCGACTGGTCAACGCCGAGGGCGACGGTTTGCCGGGGTTGGTGATCGATCGTTACAAAGACGTGCTGGTGGTGAAGCTCCAGAGCGCCGGGATGCACCGCCGGCGCGAGCGCCTGGCCGCCGCGCTGCCCGGCCTGCTGCCGCCGGCTGAAGTCGTGTGTGCCTGGGAGCGGGCGGATGCCGCCGCCTGCCGCCGCGAAGGCGTGCCGGTCGTCGAGGGCCCTCTCTTCGGCGATCCGCCGAGCGCGAAGGTCGCGATCCGCGAGGGGGCGTGCCACTTCGAAGTCGATGTGATCCACGGCCAGAAGACTGGCTTCTATCTCGATCAGCGCGACGCCCGGGCGTGGGTGGCGAAGTACGCTCCCGGCCGGGACGTCCTTGACCTCTTTTGCTACAGCGGGGGTTTTGCCACCGCCGCCGCCCAGGCCGGGGCGGCTTCGGTGACGCTGGTCGATTCTTCGGCGCCGGCCCTCGAAACGGCCGAGCACCACCTGCAGGCGAACGCGCCCGATTGCCCTCGGACCGTCGTGAAGGGCGATGCCTTCGAGACCCTGCGCGGTGAAGGACCCGATTTCGACCTGCTGGTCGTCGATCCGCCCCCGCTGGCGCGGCGGCGCTCGCAGGTGGCGAAGGCTTCGCGCGCCCAGAAGGATCTGTTGCTTCACGCCTTGCGTCGCGCGCGCCCGGGCGCCCTCGTGTTTGCATTTTCATGCTCGCACCACATGGGACCGGATCTGTTCCGCAAGATCGCCTTTGGCGCATCGCGCGACGCCGGTCGACCGGTGCAGGTGGTGGGAAGCCTCGGGGCGCCGAGCGATCACCCGGTCTCCCTCGATCATCCCGAAGGCGCCTACCTCACCGGGCTGGTGTTGCGAACGTGAGCGACGGCCCGATCTTCGTCGCCGGACCGGACGACGCGGCTTCCGGTCCCGACGCCTTGAAGCTCAGAGCGGCGGAATCTCTCGAGCGCGGTCACGCTTTCGTCGAGCGCGCGGGCGACGACGAAGCCCGCGCGCGCGCCCGGGTGATCCTCGAAGCCGCAAAGCCCGAAGAAGTCGCCGCACTGATCGAGGCCCGCCAGCGGTCGGACGGGGCCTTCGAAGCCCAGCCGGGCCCGCGCCCGGAAGTCTTCGCGCGCGCGATCAAGGCCTGGGTCCCGAGTGCCGGGGTGCTCGGGTGCTTCGAAGCACTCTCGGCGTTGGCCGAACTGGGACCGCTGGCGCGCGAGAGTGTCGGGCGCGCGGTGGATTACCTGGCTTCGGCGCAGAACGAGGATGGCTCCTTTGGAGACGCCGCCGAGGCGGACGCGCGCCTTGCCGGGAGCGCGCTGCTCGGCGGACTGCTGGCGCGGAGCCGCTCCGCGCGTCCGGAAGGGCTGCTGCGCCTGTCGGACTTCATCGCCGAGCGCTGGAACCCCGCTCGCGTCGAGGGGGGCGAGACGGCATCGCTGGCGGGGCACGCGAGTTTCTTCAGCAACTTCCAGCAGGAAAAATCCGACGAGGTGCTTCAATGGTGCGGGCGCGAACTCGAGCGCGGCTTTCGCACCCGGCGGCTCGAGACCGCCACGCTGCTCGGCATCCTGGTGCGCTGCGATGTCGGGATGCTACCCGCGGCGACCCTCGCACCCGCAGAATTGCTCGAGCGCCTGCTCGAAGAGCAATCGAGTGATGGCGGCTGGGGCGCTCTCGAAGTGGCCGGCGAAGGCGCGCGCATTGAGCCCACCCTCTGGGCGTTGCGCGGCGCCGTGCGCCTCTGCCGGAGTTTCTAGGAAACCACCGCACAGACTCACTCCCCACGCGAGCCATCGCGGTGCCGGGGGGCGAAGCCTGGGGCCCACCCGAACCCGCGCAGGTGGTCTCCGACGCAGCCTCCGAGGGCAAGGGCGTCGCTGCGTCGGCGAGAGCGCCCCGGGCGTCCATTCGAAGAGCGCGTCCACCTCCGCTTCGCGGGCGCTTGCAGTCGACTCCCAGGCGGGGCAGCCTCCGGGCGCCGCGTTGCCGGAGAACCTGCTTGCTGAACCTCGCCGTCATTCACGAAGCCATCGCCGAGGCGATCCCCGAGCGCGAATGCCTGGTGGTCGGAGACCGGCGCTTCACGTGGCGCGAGACCAACGACCGCAGCCGACGACTGGCGGCGGTGCTGCGCGAGCACGGCCTCGGCTGTCGGCAGGAGCGCGCCGGGCTCGGGGGGTCCGAGTCGGGGCAGGACCATGTCGCCCTCTACTGCTACAACGGCAACGAATATCTCGAGGGCATGCTCGGCGCCTTCAAGGCGCGCTGCGCGCCCTTCAATGTCAACTATCGCTACGTCGAAGAGGAGCTGCTCTACCTCTTCGACAACGCCGACGCGCGTGCGGTGGTCTACCACGCGAGTTTCGCCCCCACCCTCGAGGCGATCCGTCCGAAGCTCTCGGGGATCCGAGTCTGGTTGCAGGTGGCCGACGAGTCTGGGAACGCATTGCTTCCCGGCGCTCTCGACTACGAAGCCGCCCTGGCCGCAGCCACCCCCGAGCCGCCCGTTGGCCTCTCGCCGGACGACCTCTACATCCTCTACACCGGCGGCACGACCGGAATGCCCAAGGGCGTGTTGTGGCGGCAAGAGGATGTCTACCTCGCGGCGCTTTCGATGGGCGCGACCCCCAAGACACTGGAAGGTGTGGTCGAGCGGGTCAAGGCGCGGGCGGGGCCGCGGGCGCTGCCGACGCCGCCCTTCATGCACGGCGCCGCCCACTGGGCCGCCTTCAATATGTGGCACGTGGGGGGCACCGTGGTGGTGCCGCGGCAGCCGCGTCGCCTCGATCCCGACGACATCTGGTCGACGGTCGAGCGCGAGCAGGTACAGGCGATGACCATCGTGGGCGATGCCTTCGCCGTGCCGCTGCTCGATCAGCTCGCAAAGCAGGACTACGACCTCTCGAGCCTGCGCCAGATCAGCACCGGCGGCGCCATCCTGACAGCCGGAAAGAAGAGCGAGTTGGTCCGGCGCATCCCGGGGCTGCGGATCCTCGACGCCCTCGGCTCCTCGGAGAGCGGCTCCCAGGGAAACCAGGTGTTGACTGCGGGGGACGGAGAAGCGCCGGCCGCTCCCAGCGGTCGCTTCCAGATGGCCGAAGGCAACGTGATCTTGTCGGAAGATTTCTCGCGTATCGTCGCGCCCGGAAACCCCGAGGTCGGTTGGCTGGCGCGCAGCGGTCGAGTGCCCCTCGGTTACTACAAAGACCCGGAGAAGTCCGCCGCCACCTTTCCGCTGATCGATGGTGTGCGCTACTCGGTGCCCGGCGACCGCTGCCACTATTTCAAAGGCGAAGAGGACGGAAGCTTCGCGCTGCTCGGGCGCGACTCGATGACGATCAACTCGGGCGGCGAGAAGATCTTTGCGGAAGAAGTGGAGCAGGCGCTGAAGCACCACCCCGCGGTCTACGACGCCGTGGTGGTGGGCACTCCCAGCGAGCGCTGGGGCCAGCAGGTGACCGCGGTGGTGCAGTTGCGCAAGGGAGCCGCTGCCAGCGACGCTGAACTGCGCGAAGTCGCGGCGGGCTTTGTCACCGGGTACAAGCTGCCGAAGCAGATCGTCCGGGTGGAGGCGATCACCCGCGCCCCCAGCGGCAAGGCCGACTACCGCTGGGCCCGAGAAACCGCTGCCAAAACCCTCGGCTAGCGGGCGGCGGTCTCGCTGCTGGGGGTGACCCAGATCGGCGAGGTCCAGGCGCGTTCTTGGATCACGGGGGTATAGAAGGGCTCGGCGGCGGGGTCGAGGCAGCACTTCCCGTAGACGTCGCCCTCGGCGCCGCGGGCCTGGGCGGCGGTGGTGGCGGCGCTGGCTTCCTCGCCGCAGCTGTCGGAGAAGGGGTTGACCCCGGCGGCCCGGCACTGCAGCGTGCTCCAACGGCAGGTGGGGTTCTCGAGCACCCGGGCGTAGTAGAAGGCGGGTTGGCTCGCGTCGAAACCCGGATCCTCGAAGACCGCGCACAGCGAAGCGGCGCCGCGCCCGATGCGCGCGCAAGTTTCCGGGTCGACGCCGGCGCCGTTTTCGGCATTGCCCGCCACGTCGAAGACGCGTTCGAAGACTGCGCCGTCGGCGTCGACCCAGCCCTTCACGATCTGGATGCGCTGCAGGTCGGTGCCGGGGTTGCCGGGAAGGCCGGGGTCTTTCGCCGCGCTGACGTAGAAGCGCGGCGGGGCCTGCGACGCACTGCCCTCGAGGTTTCCGCCCATGGGCACGCCCGCGGCGTAGGCCAGCGCGACGGCGTCTGCCTGGTTGCAGAGGTCCGAGGGAAGATTGCCGCCAAAGAACCGCACCAGCGGGCGCGTGCCGCTGGTGGCGTAGGTCTCCTTGCGCCGGATCGCCTCGAAGATCGAATCGCGAGAGTTTTCCTCGGCCCACACCACCGCGTGTCCGCCGGGGTGCGAGAAGAAGTGGTCCTGCACGTTGCGGTAGCCCGCGTCGCGGCGTCCGAGGTGACCGACGTAGTTGTCCTCCTCCGCGGAGCCGGGCGTCGCCGAGTGGCTGTCGGTGCTGCCGATAAAGCCCATCTGGAAGGGGTTGATTCCGCTGGTCTGGCCCAGGGCGAGGCCGTCCTTCAAGGCATTGCGAACCATGTTGCGGCGTCCGAAGGCGTCGAGGGGGACCGCGGCGGCCTGCTCGGTGCGCACCACGCCGTGGACCGACCCGAGCATCGTCAGGTTGTCGGTGACCACCTGTTCGAAATCGCAGAGCTCGTCGCGGGTGTCGAGGCCCCGCCCCGCAAGGCGGTCGAAGCGACACTCCGAGCTGCCCTTGTGCTGGGTGAGTTCGATCACCGGTTCGAAACGCAAGCGGTCGGTTGCCTCGGCGGGGGTCAGCGGATCGCGGAACATCAACCCGCCCGAAAGATTCGAGTTATGCGGGATCGAGATCACGTCGCAGCCGGTACCCGCTTCGAGGCACTCGGCGTCGAGACGTTCCCAGAGCACCGGGAAGTTGTTGGAGCCCGTGTCGTAGCTCGAGGTCGCCGTCGCGGGGACATTCGCGTTGCGAAAGATCACGTTGCGGTGCAGGTTCCGCGCATCCGGCGCGTCGGTGTACTCGTAGCCGACGAAGCTCGTGAAGCGGCACTCCGCCGAACGGTCATAGGCGGCTTCCGCTGTGTCCTGGATCTCACGCCAGGCATCGTCGGCGGCGCTTTCGCAGTCCGAGAGTGTGCAGGCGAAGGAGTCATCATGGCCGTCACCGCTGATTCCTCCCAGCGAAGTCCACCAGGCGGCCGCTAGTAGCTGGGTCCAGAAGTGCGAGGCGCGGGTCATCACGCAGTGGGGCCACCAGTAGCCGAGCTTCCAGGGGTCGCCGGTGCAGATTCGGACCGGCCCGAGGTATTCCGCGTGGTCGGTGATCGACGCAAAGTCGAGGGGGCGTTGGATCTGCGCTCGGACGTTCGGTTCGCCGTCTTCGTCGGGCAGCGCGATGGCCTCGCCCCGGGCGTAGCGGTAGGCGTCGGCGGGTGTGTTGCGCTGGCTCGAGATGTACGAATCGAAGGAGAGGCTGGTGTGCACGTGGAGGTCGCCGAAGAAGGGTTGGCGCAGCGAGTCGTAGTGCGCGCAGCGTTCGCGCTCTTCGGTCTCGGCGAAGCCGAGTTCCTGGGCGGTCGCAGTGGGGCCAGCGATCAGCAGGCAGAGGGCGGCGATGATCCAGCCCAAGGTAGAAGGGTGCATGGGGGATCCTCGCAGGGGTTAGGTCACGCCGAAGAACGCATCGAAGCGTTGCCAGAAGGCGTTTCGAAATTCGTCGCGTTCGATCAGCAGTTCGTGCTGCGCGCCTTCGAAGCGGTGGAGTTCGGCGCGGGGGAGGCGGGACGCTAGCGCTTCCTGGGCCGCCGGTGAGACGATCTGATCGGCCCCCGGCGTGCAGATGCAGATCGGCGTCTCGATGGCTTCGGGCCAGCCGGGTTCGAAGAGGAGATCCATCGAGGCCACCGCCAGGCGGAACCAGTCGATCGTGGGCGAGCCGAGGCTCAGCCGCGGTTCGACGCGCAACATCTCGCGAGTTTCCAGGAAGCGCTCGGGATCCGAGGTGAGACCATTTTCCTCGAAGCGTTCGAAGCGCGGATCGTTCGGGCCGCTGCCACGCGGCGGGGCCAACTTGCCGAGGCCCAGCGCGTGGGCCACCGCGAGCCCCACGCGCATCGGCCCGGGGATCCGAAGGCCCGCGCCCACGCACCACATCGGAGCCGAGAGAATCGCGCGCTCGAAGAAACCCGGGCGCCGAGCCAGGGCGCGCAAGCCGAGGTTGCCACCCAGCGAGTGGGCCAGCATCGTGAAGGGCGCCGGGCAGTGCGGCACGATGAAGTCGTCCTGAAGTTGGTCGAGGTCTTCGAGGTAGCAGTCGAAACGGGCGACGTGCCCCTTCAGGCGGTCGGGGAGCGGGCGGTCCGAGAGCCCCTGGCCGCGCCAGTCGAAGCTCGCCACCGCGAAGCCGCGCTCCAGCAGCGCGGCGTGGGTCTCGTTGTACTTTTCGAGGTATTCGGTGCGGCCGTTCAGCACTACGACGGTGCCGCGCGTGGCCGCCTCGGGGGTCCAGCGCACGGCGCGGATCCCCGTGCCGTCGGGCATCTCGAGCCGTTCGACGTGCGCGCCCGGAGGCACCGGCCAACGCTCCGTCCCCAGGAGCGGCTCGCTCATGCCAGCACCCCGGCTTCGGCCAGGATCGTCCGCGCACCTTCCACCCCGAGAGCGAGGTGGGCGTCGAGGCCCGCGGCCTGCGCGCCTTCGACGTTGAGTGCGTTGTCGTCGAGGAAGAGGACGCCGTCGCCGGAAAGACCGGTTTCGCGCAGCACGTGTTCGAAGATCTCGCGGTCGGGCTTCACCAGTCCGAGTTCGTGCGAGGGGAAGCAGAGATCAAAGAGTTCGCGGACGCGGGCGGCGTCTGCCTGCTCGTTCCAGTGCATCTCGTTGGTGTTGCTGAGGCAGGCGCGCCGGAGGCCCGGGACGATTTCCGAGACGAGGGCTTCCGCTCCGGGCAGCAGCCCCCTGGGCCAACTGCGAAAGGTCTCGAGGAATTCCTCCGCGCCGACTTGCAAGGCGTTCTCCTCGATCATGCCCTCGGCGAAGGCCATGCGATCGCATTGCCCGCGTTCGTAGGCGCGCACCCACTTCGAAGTCAACCAGCGCCGCCAGACCTCGGCTTCGGAGCCGGCCCCGATCATGCGCTGAAAAACCTCGACGCCGCCGAGTTCGATCAGCACGCCCCCGAGGTCGAAGAGAACGAGCTGGATCGACATCGGACGAAGGGCTTCGCGCTGCTAGCGGCTGGCGGGTGCGGCGGCTTCGAGGGCGGCGCCGAAGGCGCGGATCCGCTTTGCATTGGCACCGAGGTCGCTCTTGCCGTCGCGCGATTTTGAACGCATGTCGACCCGGCAGTCGTTGCCGCTGGGGCGGACCCGCACCGCGATGTCGTCGACAAAGTGGAAGAACGCGCTGCGGTCTTCGGCCTCGAAAGTGCCTGCAGCCGGGTCTCTTTCGACGAGCTGCCAGCCGAGGGCCGCAGCCACGGTGAGGGCGCGCTCGAAGCACGCCGATGCGGGGACGTCGAGTTCGGTGGTCTGTAGGTCGGGGTAGCTCTCGCGCACCACCGCTTTGAAGTCCGGCGGGTAGCTCATGTCGCGGTCGGCATTGGCCGGGGCGCGTGACGCGGCGTTGAGGGCCGGCGGGTCG
>CAJXIC010000064.1 GCA_913054385.1 uncultured Pseudomonadota bacterium | reverse complement strand
GTAGGCGCGGGTCATGACGCCTTCCTCTTCGAGCATCGCTTCGGGGTATTCGTAGCCCGCGAAGAAACGCAGGCGGATGCGCGGGCCCGAGGTGGCGAAGGTCTCCTTGCGACGCAACGCCGCGTAGAGCGATTCGCGGGTGTTCTCTTCGGCCCAGAGACCGGCGAGGCCGGAAGCCCCAAAGGTTGGACTGGGCGTTTGCAGGTAGCTCTCGTCGCCCACCACCGTGCTCATCTCGGGCGCCGTAAATTGCAGCACGAGCCGCGGAATCAGCCCGAGCGGCACCGAGCCGCGCAACTGCGGAGTCGAATCGAGGATGCCCAGTTTCGCGAAGAAGTTGGATTCGTCGTCGGAAGTCGCACCGGTGTGGGTATCGCTCGAGCCGATGACGCCAAAGGCGTAGGGGTTCGGGACGCCCGCACGCTCGAGCGCGAGGCCCCGGCGCAGCGCGTCGCGCACGTAGCTCCCCGCCGGTTCGCTCGGCAGGTTCGTCGCCACGCGGAAGGGCATGATTTCGAAGCCCGCCCACTCATCGCGGCTCGAGAGCGCGGGGTGGGTCTCGGAGGTGCCCTTCACCTGGGTGATCTCGACGATCGGCTCGTTGCGAATGCGCTGGGTGGTGTAGGCCGCGTCCATCGGGTCGCCGGCCCAGTCTTCAAGCTTGAACATCTGCCCGTTGCTGCCGTTCGAGTTGTGCGGGATCGCCAGGCTCTCGACACCCTGCTCGCGCAGTGCGTCCATCCAATCCCACAGCCCCTCCGGGTTCTGGGAGTGGAAGCGCGAGAAGGGGATCGCGGGGACCCGGTCGCTGCCCTCGAAGATCACGTTGCGGTGCAGGTTGCCGCGATCGTCGGAACTCGAGGTGTACTCGTAGGCCACAAAGGTGGTGAAGCGGCCGGGGTCGTTCCAGCGGTCGGCGGCGTCGATGGTGTCGCGCCAGGCGGATCCGATGATGGCTTCGACCTCCGCCCTCGGAATCTTTCCCTCGCGCACGGCGGGCACCAGGCTCGGCAGGAAGGAGCTGAAGATCCCAATGCGCTGGAGGACACTCGCGAGATCCATGTTGTCGGGAGCGTTGAGGTCGTGCATCGGCTGGGCGACTTCGTAACGCGAGAAAGGATGCTCGGTGTCGGCTGCCGCTGGCGCCACGCCGAGGAATAGGGCGTGGTCGGTCACGGCGTAAAAGTCGAGAGGTTGGCGCAGCTGCACGTCGAAGCCGCCGGGGTGGGGGATCGCCGCGCCGCGCGCGTAGCGATAGGCGTCGTCGGGCGTGGCCAAGGTGCCGAAGGCGTAGGCGTCGAACGAGTTGGTGGTGTGGACGTGTAGGTCGCCGAAGAAGGCCTGCCTCTCCGCCACCGGTTCGGGGCGGCGCTCGAGGATCGCGCCGTCGGCTTCGAAGACCGGCTGCGAGAGGAACTGCCAGACGCGAGCCGAGTCGACACCGTCGTCTTCGCCGGCGCCGCCGCAAGCAAGCGCACCGAGCGCAAGGAAAGCCATTCCAAGCCGGGCCAGTGTTCGCATGGGCCTGAGGGTAGCGGGGACGGTCCTGAATCGCGTTACCCTTGGAACCCTAATGTCCCTCCGTGCTGCATTGATCGCACTGTTCGTCGCGCTCTCGGGAGCCACGCCCTCGGGCGCGCAAGAAGCCCTCGGCACGCGAAATTTCGTTCTCGGCAACGAGTCGCAATACTTCGTGGTGTTGCCGGGGCCCCAACCGCTGGCGCTCGGGGGCTGGCAGGGCGAATGGGTGCTCGAAGCCGGCGCCCCGGACGGCGACGGCGTAGTGCCCATCAGCGGCGGCGGCACGATCTTCGTCGACATCCTCGGCGGCAGCCAGGGGCGGCTCTGCCGCCGGATCGAGTCGTGTAGCGGGATGCTCTATTGCGCCGGCGGCCACAACGTCGATGTCTCGACGAGTCTCGATAGCGAGGGCTGCCAGGGCACCATCGGCGGCTCCGGCAACGCCACAGTCGTGGTCACAGGGAGTGGTGCATCCGACAGCGGCGTGGGGTCGCTGCTGCTCACGTGCCAGGTCTCCGAGAACACGCCGGTCGGCGGACAGACCACCGCCTGCGACAGCCTCGTGGAGGCGGCCTGGGGCGACCCCGAAGAATTCGTTTTCACCACGGGAACCACCACCACTACGCTCACCAACTCCTGCGTCAACTCGGGCATCCTCGAGAGCGTGAGCGAAAGCGGTGAGGCCTTCCGCTGCGACGCCTGGGGGACCGGGGGAAGCGCGGGAGTGCTTGCGTTCTCCACCGTGCGCGAGGAACCCTCGTTCATATTCCTCTTCGATCTCGGGGAACGCGCGCTCTTCGAGGACATCGCCGACCCGGTGTGCGGCAACTCGGTCCTCGAAACCGGCGAAGAATGCGAAAGCGACGGCAACTGCAGCGATGCGTTCTATTGCTCGTCCGATTGCGCGTGCACCCCGGACCCGGTGTGCGGAAACCTCGAAGTCGAACTCGGAGAGGAGTGCGACGACGGCGCGGCCACGGCAAGCTGTGACGGGGACTGCAGCTTCCCCGCTTGCGGTGACGGCACCTTCAATCCGAGCGCTTCCGAGGGCTGCGAGATCGACAGCGACTGCCTCTCCACCGAGATCTGTACTTCGGGCTGCGCCTGCGTGTCGGCGCGGGTCTGCGGAAACGGTCGCATCGAAGAGCACGAGGTCTGCGACGACGCCGGCACCGAGGCGGGCGATGGCTGCGATGCCGCCTGCCAGCCCGAGCTCCCCTTCCGCGTCACCCTCGCCAACCTGAACCTGCTGCACGACGTTTTCGAAGACAACGATATCGAGGATCGGCTGGCGCTCGTCGCCGAGGCATTGGCGGTGCAGGGGCCCGACATCGTCACGCTCCAGGAAGTCACCGAGATCGACAACGTGGGGACCCACGCATGGCTCATCGACCGCCTCAACACCCAATACGGTCTGGTCTACTTTGGTGTCCGATACGGCAATGCGTCCGCCGGCCAGGCGGTGCTCTCGGTGTGGCCCGTCAAACTCCGCGAAGTCGAAGCGCTACCCCCCTCCGCCGACCTGCCCTTCTTCCCCGACCGCCGCTTCTTCGGCCGCGTCGAAGTCGATTCGCCGATCGGTCCCCTCGACGTCTACTCGCTTCACTTCTGCGCCGTGAGCCATGGCTGCACCCCGCGCCTGCGAAAAAACCAGGCGAACGCCCTCGTCGACTTCCTGGCCGAGAGTCACCAGAGCCCGCATCCCTACCTCGTGGGCGGCGACTTCAACTCGCACCGCGGAAGTGCAGAGGACGCCGACCCGCAGAACGGGAAGGCCATCAAGGTGATGATCTCCGCCGGGCTTGCGGTCCTCTTCGACGGCGCCGATGCCCCCTGCAACACGCCCGGCGACGCCTCGGGCTGCACCAGCGATCAGGAACTCCGCGCCGACGGAGACACGACCAGCCGCCGCATCGACAACATCCTGGCCGGACCGGCCACGACCCTCGCCCGCTGGGTGGAAGTCGGCCCGACCCAGACCTTCGCGAGCACCGCGCTTCGAGATCCGGCCCCCGAGTGCGCCTACGATTCACCCACGGCCTGCGCCCAGAGCAGCGACTGCAGCGAAAGCGACGCCACCTGCAACCAGAAGAACGGCACCTGCGAACCCGACGGCGTGGCCTGTTCGAGCGATGACGACTGCCCCAGCGCCGCCCACTGCGAACTCGTGCTCTGGCCCTCGGACCACCACGGAGTCACCACCAGGGTGGAACTGCGAGCGATCCTCGATCCTGCGGCACAGAGGGCACAGCTTCGCTGCACGATCGCGAAACAGCGAGCCGTCACCCGCGATGCTTCCTGCCGGCTACGGCGCGCTGCCCTGGCGCTACGCAGCGGGAGCGAAGTCGACGATTCTGCCTGCGTCGAGCGACTCACCGCGGCCTTTTCTCGTGCCGAGGCCCTCTACGGCGTCTGTGCCACGAACGACGACGCCTCCGATCGCGCCGAAGCCACCCGGGTTTTCGTAGCCGGACGCATCCATGCCATCACCGAAGCGGCGGGGATCGACGGTGCCTCCCCGAATCGCTGCGCGTCCAGCCGCAGCCGCGCCCTGGCCAGCCACTATCGCTGCGAGAGCACGGCTCGGCAGAAGGAACTGCGCGGACGCGATGGCCAGCGGCTCCGCGCGCGCTGTGATGCCGCACTCGAGCGCAACTGGGCGCGAGCGCTCCGCCGCTATTTGGACACCTGCAACGAAGCCGACCCAGTCGAAACTTTTATCGAGGCCAACCGCGCGGCGGCGGGCTTTGGCGACGCGCGCTAGCTGAAGAGCACCGGATCAGCCCGCCAGAAGAGCCTGGTCACTCGAGGAGCCGGAAGCCCTCGTAGCCCTTTGCAGCGACCTCGTTGCACTTCTCGACGTAGGGCGGGAAGCCGATGTAGGGCATGAAGACCCGCGGTTTGCCGGGGATGTTCGCCCCCTGGTACCACGAGTTGCAGCCCGTCGTGTAGAGCGTGAGCGAAGCCACGTCGTTCACGTGCGCCCCCCAGGCTGCCTCGGCATCGGGCTCCGCCTCGATCAAAGCGAGGCCCTTCTCGTCGAGGTAGGCGATGCAGTCCGCGATCAGTTCACGTGCTGTTCGATACTGGGAATCATGTTCGACAGCACCGAGGGGCTTCCGGGGCCCGTGATGATGAAGAGGTTCGGGAACCCCGCCACGCCGAGCCCGAGGTAGGTCTTTGGGCCCTCGGCCCATTTCTCGGTAAGCGGCAACCCACCGCGACCGCGGATGTCGATGGCGGCAAGCGCCCCGGTCATGGCGTCGTATCCCGTCGCCAGTACCAACGAGTCAACCTCGACTGCCCGATCGCCCGCACGCACGCTCTTCGCCGTAATTTCCGTTATCCCCGTCTCCCCGATGTCTACGAGATGCACGTGGGGAAGGTTGAAGGTCGCGTAGTAGTTCGTATCGACGCAGGGACGTTTGCAGCCAATGGTATTCTCGGGGCAGAGCTGCTCCGCCACCGCAGGGTCGTCGACGATCTCGCCAATTTTCTGGCGAACGAAGTCGGCCGCAGTGTCGTTCGACGCCCGATCGAGCGCGAGATCGTTGAAGGCCGACAGGAAGGGAAGCCCTCCATCCCGCCAGCGATCCTCGTAGACCTCCGCTCGCTCCTCGTCGCCTACCGCGAGCGCCGAGATCTCGTTCGGCTTCGTGTCGAGGCCGCCAGCCTGCATCGCGTTTCGCTCGCGGAAATTTTCGTAGTCCGCCTTCACGCCCCGCTCGTAGTCCGGGTCGAGAGGACCGTTGCGCGCAGGCACCGAGAAGTTCGCGGTGCGTTGGAAGACGAAGAGTTCCGCCGCCTGCTGCGCGATCACTGGAATCGCCTGGATCCCCGACGAACCGGTCCCGATCACCGCCACCCGCTTCCCGCTGAAGTCGACTTCTTCATGCGGCCAGCGACCGGTGTGAAAACACTCGCCTTCGAAATCGTCTAGCCCCGGGAAGTCCGGAACGTTCCACGAAGAGAGGCAGCCCGTCGCCATGATGCAGAAGCGCGCGAGGAAGACTTCGCCCGCATCGGTCTCCACCCGCCAGCGTAGGGTCGCCTCGTCGAAGTGCGCCGCGACGACGCTCGTCTCGAATTGGATATCGCGACGCAGATCAAAGCGGTCGGCAACGTGGTTGGCGTAGGCCAGGATCTCGGGCTGGGGGGAAAAGCGCTCGCTCCACTTCCACTCTTGCTGCAGCGCCTCGTCAAATTGGTACGAGTACTCCATGCTCTGCACGTCGCAGCGCGCTCCGGGGTAGCGGTTCCAGTACCAGGTGCCGCCCACGCCGTCGCCGCGTTCGATCACCTGCACGGCGAGTCCCTGCCCGCGAAGCCGGTGAAGCATGTACATCCCGGCAAAGCCAGCGCCCACCACCACCGCATCGAGTTCACGCACCTTCACTGACGTCAATGCGTTCCCCTCTTCCGATCGAGCTTCGGCTCTCGGCCTAGGCCCGGGGGCTTTTCTGGGCGCCGCGCAGCAGCCTACCCGGGCGCGCGTCGGTGGGCTCACCCCCCTGCATCACGACTTCGCCCGAAACCAGCGTGCAGTCATAGCCGTCGGCCCGCTGCAGCAGGCGACGCGCGCCCCCCGGCAGGTCATAAGCCATCTCAGGGCGCCGCAACTCGATGCGCTCGGGGTCGATCACGTTCAGGTCCGCCTTGTATCCCGGTGCCAACACGCCGCGATCAAGCAGCCCGTACAGCGCCGCGGTGTGCTGGGTCATGCGCTGCACCGACTGCGCCAGCGGAATCTTCGGCCCGCGAGTGCGGCCCTTCACCCAGTGAGAGAGCATGAAGGTGGTCAGCGAGGCGTCGCAGATCAACCCGCAGTGCGCGCCGCCGTCGCCCAGCGAGAGCACGGTATCCGGGTGGTCGATCATCTCGCGCATGGGCTCGAGATCGCCGTTGCTGTAGTTGAAGAAGGGAAGCAGCAGCAACTCGCGGGCGTCGTCGCGCAGCATGTGGTCGTAGAGCACTTCTTCGGAGGGTCGGCCCTCGCGCTCGGCGATCCCCGCGATGCTCGCCTCGCGCGGGGGCTCGTAATCCGGCGGGTCGCCCAACGGAAAGATCCGCCAGAGGATGCCGGGCACATCGAGGAGCGCTGCGAAGCCCGACCCTTCTGCGTCGCGCTCGGGGCCAAGGATGCGCGCACGCACCGAAGGATCGCGCAGGCGCGCGGCACGTTCGGCCAGCGGCAACTCGGCGATCTCGAGGTACGCCGGGCGATTGAGGAAGGGGTTCGCCTCGGTCTGGTGCCCGGCCAGGATGCCAAAGGGGCGCGCCGCGAACTGCGCCACCACCTGGGCGCCGTCTTTGCGCGTCTTCTCACAGATCGAAAGCAGTTCGCGCCAGAGATCCGGCCGCGAATCGAATTGCAAGAGCGCAAACGAGACCGGCCTCTCGATCTTCGCCGAGAGCCGATGCATCCATTCGATTTCCTTGAGGGCATCGTCGATGCCGTCGCCGGTCACTTCGCCGCCAGTGCCCGCGTTCGCGAGTTCGAAAACCCCGCAGCCGGTATCCGCCAGCGCCTGGCCGATGCCGAAGAGTTCATCTTCCGCCGCAAAGGTGCCGGGGACGGGCTCGCCATCGACCGCACGGTGGCCCATGGTGCGACTGGTCGAGAAGCCCAGCGCACCGGCCTCCAGGCCCTCGCGCACGATCGCGTACATGCGCTCGATGTCCTCGGCGGTGGCGGGCTCGTTGCGCGCACCGCGCTCCCCCATCACGTAGGCGCGCACGGCACCGTGGGGAACGTGTGTACCGACATCGATGGCCAGGGGCGCACGCTCGAGGGCGTCGAGATATTCGGGGAAGGTCTCCCAATCCCACTGGATGCCCTCGGCCAGCGCCGAACCCGGGATGTCCTCCACGCCTTCCATCAGCCCGATCAACCACTCGCGGCGCTCGGGCGCAGCCGGTGCAAAGCCCACGCCGCAGTTGCCAAAGACCGTGGTCGTCACGCCGTGCCAGCCGGTGGGCAGCAAATGCGGATCCCAGGTGGCCTGGGCGTCGTAGTGGGTGTGGATGTCGACAAAGCCCGGCGTCACCCAGCGGCCGCGGGCATCGATCTCGCGCGTTGCCGCGCCGAGGCCCGGCCCGACTTCGCTCACGCGACCTTCGTCGATGGCGACATCCGCTTCCCGCGGCTCGGCACCGGTGCCATCCACCAGCGTGCCTCCGCGAACGATCAACTCGTGCATGGGGGGGTCCTCCGGTTCTGAAACGCGACGCCTGCATATTCTACCGCGGCAACGCGAAGGTGCAGAACGCCCTGCCCGATCGGAACTTGATTTCCGATAGACTCCCGCTACCCGCCCGCGACCACCGCACAACGAGGATGCCCCCCATGAGCGATGTCCATTCCTTCGAGATCTCCGCTAGTGAAGAGGAGCTCGACGACCTGCGGCGTCGCCTCAAGGCCACGCGCTGGCCCAACGAGGAGCCGGTGGACGACTGGTCCCAGGGGATCCCGCTTTCCTACGTGCAAGAAGTCTGCGCCTACTGGGCCGACGGCTACGACTGGCGTGAGCGCGAATCGCTGCTGAACCGCTTCCCGCAGTTCACTACGGAAATCGACGGGATCGACATCCACTTCGTACACGCGCGCTCGCCGGAAAAGACGGCGCTGCCGCTTGTGATCACCCACGGCTGGCCGGGTTCGATCGTCGAGTTCCAAAAAGTGATCGGCCCGCTCAGCGACCCGGCGGCCCACGGCGGCGACCCGGCCGACGCCTTCGACGTGGTCTGCCCTTCGCTCCCGGGCTACGGCTTCTCCTCGAAGCCCACTGTCGCCGGCTGGAATGTGCAGCGCATCGCCGACGCCTGGAGCCAATTGATGCAGCGCCTGGGCTACCCGCGCTACTTCGCCCAGGGCGGCGATTGGGGCTCGATGGTGACCACCGCCATCGGCCAGCGCGACCCCGAACACTGTGCCGCGATCCACCTGAACATGCCGATCGCCCCGCCCGACCCCGAGACCATGAACGATCT
>CAJXIC010000063.1 GCA_913054385.1 uncultured Pseudomonadota bacterium | reverse complement strand
CCCCACGGAACGAACGTCAGCCCGCGGCCACCGCCTCGCCGAGTTCCGTGATGGCGCGGTCGAGCGCCGTATCGAACGCCGCCTCCCAGGCCTTCGTCTCCTTCGTGAACGCGGCGTCCGGGTAGAGAATGGCGCGCGAAGAATTGACGATGCCGCCCTCGAGGCCCGCGGGCCCCGGACGGAAGCCGCGCAGACTCTCGCGCGCTCCGGCCCCCTGGCTGCCGTAGCCCGGCACCAGGAAAAGCGAGTTGGGCAGCGCCTCGCGCACACGCTGGGCCGATTCGGGCTGGGTGGCACCGACCACCACCCCGAGCGAGGACCACCCCGTTTGCGAACCGCAGAGAGCCGCGGCATCCGCCGCAAGCGACGCCGCCACCGCCTCGAAGAGCGGCGTCTCGCTGGTCCCGAGCAGCCGATCCTGAAAGTCAGCGGAGCCGGGGTTACTGGTTCGCGTCAGCACGAAGAGCCCGCGGCCGTGGTCTTGGGCTTTCTGAACGAAGGGCGCAAGGGTCTCGATCCCGAGATAGGGGTTGAGCGTGATGGCATCGACCTCGAGCGGGGCCCCGGGCGCGAGATAGGCCCGCGCATAGCCCTCCGCGGTGGAACCGATGTCGCCGCGCTTCGCATCGAGCAGAACGCAGAGGCCCAGCCCGCGCGCCTTCGCCGAAAGACGTTCGAGGACGGCGATCCCGCCAGAGCCCAATGCCTCGAAGAAGGCGATCTGCGGCTTGACCACGGCAACCCGCCCCTCGAGGCGATCGAGCACCGCGTCGAAGAAGGCCTCGACAGCGGCCGCCGTCTGGGGATCGGAGGGCTGCATAGAGCCGCGGCGGAAGAGCGGCGGCAGGCGCTCGAGGAAGGGATCGAAGCCGACACAGAGCGGGTGGCCCAGCTGGCGAAGCCTTGCCACGAGGTCGTCGGCAAAATGTCGCGGCGGCTCTTGCATTGGCACCGAGTCTAGCTTTTGATCGCCCGCTAGCATGGGGGACATGAGCGAAGCTCCTTCACAACCGGACTCCAGCGCGAACCCCGCTTCAGGCGGGGCGGGTCCCCTCACCTTCCGCCGGATCGGTTCCTCGGGGGCGGCGCGGGCCGGCGAAATCCAGACACCGCACGGAGCCTTTGCGACGCCCGCCTTCATGCCCGTCGGAACCCACGCGGCGGTGAAGGCGATGACCCCCGACCAGGTGCGTGCCACCGGCGCGGGGATCGTGCTGGCGAACACCTACCACCTGATGCTGCGACCCGGCGAGGGCCTGATCGAGAAACTCGGCGGCCTGCACGCCTTCATGCGCTGGGACGGGCCCCTCCTGACCGATAGCGGCGGCTTCCAGGTCTACTCGCTGCCGAGTGCCGAGGCGAGCGACCGCGGCGTGAAATTCAAGAACGAGCTGACCGGCGAGGTCGTCGATCTCACCCCCGAGCGTTCGATCACGGTGCAAAACGCCCTCGGTGCCGACATCATCATGGCCTTCGACGAGTGCACGCCGCACCCGGCCCCCGAGGCGGTCGCCGCGACCGGGGTGCGTCGCACACTCTCGTGGATCGAGCGCTGTCTACGCGCCCATGCGCGGCCGGCGGAGCAAGCGCTCTACGGCATCGTGCAGGGCAGCACCTATCTGCCATTGCGCAGAGCCTGTGCCCAGGCGCTGGTGGCTCTCGACCTCCCCGGCTACGCCATCGGCGGCGTCTCGGTGGGCGAGGGTTTCGAGGAGATGTGCCGGATCACGCGCTTTACCGCCCCGCTGCTGCCGGAGGATAAACCGCGCTACCTGATGGGGGTCGGTCTTCCCGAAGACTGCCTTGCCGCCATCGGCTTTGGCATCGACCAGTTCGACTGCGTGATCCCCACGCGCTACGCGCGTTCGGCCAGCGTCTTCACCGCGCGAGGTCGCATCCGCCTCAGCAACCGGCGTTTCCGGCGCGACGCCTACCCGATCGATTCGTCGTGCTCGTGCGCCACCTGCGCCGGCGGGTTCTCACGCGCATACCTCCACCACCTCTTCGGCGCCAACGAGGTGCTCTCAGCAATCCTCTGCTCGATCCACAACGTGCACTTCTACCAGGCGCTGTTCCGCTCGGCGCGCGAGGCGATCCTCGAAGATCGCTACGAAGACTTCGCCACGGCCTGGCTGGCTTCGTACCTGCCGAAGGACTGAGGGATTCGCAGGCCTGAAAGTCGGCACCCGCTTGCGACTTCGGCCGGGATGCGGCACAACCGGGCGCGATGCCTTATCGAAATCACGAATCGCTCTCGCCCGCGAAAGTACTCGAACGCTTCGACGCGGGGCCCAAGACCGGCGTCTTCACCGACGGCTCCTGCGAGGGCAACCCGGGCCCCGGCGGCTGGGGCTTCGTGTGGGTGGAGGACGACCTCATCGTCCAGCAGGGGCAGGGCTCCGACGCCGCGACGACCAACAACCGCATGGAACTCCAGGCGTTGATCGAGGCCTACCGCGTGCTCCCGAAGGATTCCGCGGTCACCATCCACTCCGATAGCCAGCTCTGCGTCAACACCGTAAACCAGTGGGCCGCGGGCTGGGAGCGGCGCGGCTGGAAGCGGAAGACCGGCCCGATCAAGAACCTCGAGCGGGTGCAGGAGCTGTGGCAACTGGCCCAGGCGCACCCCGGGGTGGAGCTGTGTTGGATCAAGGCCCACGACGGATCGCGCTGGAACGAGTACGCCGACGCCCTCGCCTCGGAGGCGGTGCCCAGCACCTAGCGGGGACGGGCTTAGGCGCGGAAGCGCTCGAAGTGCAGGCACTCGTCCACCGAGCGCCGCGGGGGACGCCCGAAGCGTCCGCGTGGCCAGCCGATGGGAAGCAGCGCGCAGGTGGGTTGCTTCTCCGAAAGTCCCAGCCAGGCGTCGACCTCGCTGCCGAAGGTGCGGTGCACCGTGGTGAGCGAAGCACCGAGGCCTACCGCGCGGCAGGCGAGCAGGATGTTCTGCACCGCGGGGAAGAGCGCCTGGGCCTGTTCCTCGCCGCGCCGGGTCCGGCCGGCGACAAAGAGGTGCACCGGCGCTTCGTGGAGGTGGTCCGCAAGGTGGAGCGCCGCCTTCATGTTGCGCCGCGCTGCGTCGGGGAAAGCGGGATCCTTCGCCGCCTCGAGCGCCGGCACAGCGTAGGCACGAAAGGCCTTTCGGTAGCGCTCGGCCACCCAGGCTCGGCGCTCCGGCTCGGTCACTGCGATGAAAAGCCACGGCTGGCGATTGCCCCCACTGGGCGCGAAGGTGCCCGCCTCGCAAACCTTGCGAATGAGTTCGCGCGGGACCGGATCCGGGTGCAGGCGACGGATCGCGCGCGCGGTGCGGAGGCCTTCGAGGAGCGGCACGTCCTCGCCGAGGCTCGCGACGTCGATGGCTTCGCTCATGCGTGAGGTCTCCCGCTGGGGTCGGTGGGCCAGCGTGCTTGGTAGCACGCGAGCGCTAGCATCCACGGCCCAGCGTTCCCCCACCAACCGGAGCAACACCCATGGCGAGTAACCCCTTCCTCGAAGGCAACTACGCACCCGTCGAAGAAGAGACCACCGCACTCGATCTGAAAGTCGAGGGATCCATCCCCGAGAGCCTGAATGGCCGTCTGCTGCGCATCGGGCCGAATCCGGTTGGGCCCGTCGGCGAGAAGCACCATTGGTTCAGCGGCAACGGGATGGTCCACGGGCTGCGGCTGCGCGAGGGGCGCGCCGATTGGTACCGCAGCCGCTTCGTACGCGACGACGAGGTCTGCGCCGCGCGCGGCTGGCCGAAGGTACCCGGACCGCGCTTCAGCCCGATGAGCGACGGCGGCGCCAACACCAACGTCATGGCCCACGCCGGGAAGACCTACGCCATCGTCGAGGCCGGCAACAACCCCGTCGAACTCGATTACGAACTCGAGACCGTCGCGACTTCCGATTTCGAGGGCACGCTGCCAGGCCCCTTCAGCGCCCACGCGAAGCGCGATCCCGACACCGGCGAGTTACACGTCACCGGCTATTTCTTCGGGTGGGACGCGCTGCAGTACATCGTGGTGGGGGCCGACGGTCGCGTGCGGCGGACGGTCGACATCCCGGTGGCGGGCCGCCCGATGATCCACGACTGCGCCATCACCGAGAACTATTTCGTGGTTTTCGATTTTCCCGTGCTCTTCACGCCGGAGATGATCGAGGAGGGGCACTCCCTCCCCTACCGCTGGCACGACGATCACGGTGCGCGCGTGGGTCTGCTGCCGCGCGATGGATCGGCGGACCAGGTTCGCTGGCACGAGGTCGACCCCTGCTTCGTCTTCCATGCGATGAACGCCTTTGAGGACGCCGAGGGACGCGTGGTACTCGACGTGGTACGACACTCGCGGCTCTTCGATACCGAAAACTTCGAAGACGAACTCGACGTGCAGAGCCTCGACCGCTGGCTGATCGACAACCAGGGCGGCCCGGTAAAAGAGCAACGTCTCGACGACCGTCCCCAGGAGTTTCCGCGCCACGACGAGCGCCTGATCGGAAAGCCCTACCGCTACGGTTACTGCGGCATCGCCATTGGCTCGGGTCTCTTCGGCGGTCTGCTGAAGCACGACCTGCAGTCCGGCGAGACGCTCCACCGCGACGAAGGCCCCGACCGCTTCTTCCAGGAGCCGGTCTTCGTCCCCCGCAGCGACGACGCCGACGAGGATGACGGTTGGGTGATGTCCTACGTACACGACGCAAACCGCAACGCCGCAGAAGTGCTGATCCTGCACGCCCAGGATTTCCTCGGCGACCCCGTGGCCCGCATCGAACTCCCCGCGCGGGTGCCCTTCGGCTTCCACGGCAACTGGTGCCCCGACGCCTGAGCGGGGAGCGGGGACGCTCTCCGCTCCTCAGCGCAGGCGGGTGTTCCCGAGGGCGAGGATGCGGCGAAATTCCGGCGGCCGGATCGGTGCGACCGAGAGCCGGTTGTACTTGAGCATCGCGATCTCCGAGAGGGCCTCATCGGCGCGGATCTGCGCCAGCGTGACGGGCTTGGCGAAGGGCTTCACCGGCTCGACATCGACCACCACCCAGCGGTCGTCGTCGCTGGTGGGGTCGGGGTAGGACTCGCGGGTGACCCTGGCTACGCCCACCACTTCCTTCCCCACGTTCGAGTGGTAATAGAGCGCGAGGTCGCCCTTCTTCATCTCACCCAGAAAGTTGCGCGCCATATAGTTGCGCACGCCGTCCCAGTAGGTGGAACCGTCCGCAACCAGATCGTCCCACGAATATTTATTCGGCTCGGATTTCAGCAACCAGTAGCTTCGCGCCATTCTCATCCCCCGAGTGCGCACGCAGTATAGTCGAGGGGCGATGCCGACCTCGGCCACCAACGAACGCCTCGAGGAACGAACACTCGGCCCCGCCACCGTCTTCTTCGGAGCGGGGGGCGGGAAGTATCCCCACGGAAATTCGCTGGTGGTGCGCGGCGAGCGCGAAACAGTGGTCATCGACCCCTCGCTCGGGTTGGTAGCCCGCGGTCCATTGCCGCCCCCCGCCGATCGCGTGCTCTTCAGCCACTGCCACGAGGATCACGTGGCCGGCGCCCATCTTTACCCGGAAATTCCCTGGCACTTCCACGAAGCCGACCTCCCCGGGATCGCCTCGCTCGACGCCTTCATGGCGATCTACGGGTTCCCCGGAGAAGTCGACGCGATCTTCCGCGAGATCGTGCTGCGCGATTTTCACTTCATGCCGCGCACCGATGCGGAGGGCTACCGCGATAGCGACGTCTTCGACCTCGGGGGCGTTCGGATCCGCATCCTTCACAGCCCCGGACACACCCGCGGACACTGCTGCCTGCAGGTCGAGTGGGATCGCTCCGACCAGAGCATCCTCTACCTCGGGGATATCGACCTCTCGAGCTTCGGGCCCTACTACGGCGACGCCTGGTCGAACCTCGAAGATTTCGAGCGCAGCCTCGCACGGATCCGCGAAATCGACGCCACCTGGTACGTCACCTTCCACCACATCGGCGTGCTCGACGGACGCGACGCCTTCCACGAGCGCATGGATCGCTTTACCGCGGTGATCGCACGCCGCGAGTCGGCGCTACTCGAGTTTCTGCGCGAGCCCCACGACCTCGACGCCATCGCGGCGCATCGCTTCGTCTACCGCCCGGGCGATGCCGTGCCCTACGCCGATGTCGTGGAGAAGCGAAGCATGGGCCAACACCTCGAAAGGTTGGCGCGAACGGGCGCTGTCGAAGTGCTCGAAGGCGGGCGCTTCCGCGCGCGATGATGCCCCTCAGGCCTCGCCGCTGCGCAGGCGTGCGGAAGTCAGCAGGACGACGACGAACACGAGTTCGCCCACCACGGCATCCCGGGCGAAATCCGCGTGGCCAAGGGCCCAGGCCAGCGTCCGCATCACCGCGGCCAGCCCGATCATCAGCGCGGCGGCACGCAACCAGACCGAACGCCCCGCAAGCTGCCCCCAGCCAGCAAACAGCGCACCCGCCACGAAGAAGGCACCGATGTCCCCAATCTGCGTGCTCGCCGCCAGACCCGTCAGCAGCGACATGCCGAGGGCTTCCGCGGTGGCAGCGGGGTCGGTGATCCAGCGCACGCCCATCATCCCAAAGAAGAGTACGACCCCGATGGACAAGATCCGAAACACGAGCGACATGAAAACCCCTTCGCGAGTATCGAGCCCCGCGGCTCGGCTAGTGAAGATCCTCGGGCACCCGCGCCGCCATCACGTCGCGCCCGATCCAGGCGGTGAGCGAACGCGGCACGAGGCGCGTTGCGACGCTGATACGCAGCCAATCGAACCAGCCGACGACCACCGACGGACGCGTGCCCAGGGCTTCGAGCGAAACCTCGACCACGCGCTCCGGGGGTACGCCGCTGTGCGGCACTTCGCCCGCGACCTGCTGGAATTCGGTCTCGGTCGTACCCGGCTCGACCACCAACACGTCGATTCCGAAGGGCTTCATCTCGACGTAGAGCGCCTCGCCAAAGAGCAGGTCAAAACCCTTGGTCGCGGCGTAAACGGCGTGGAGCCCGAGCGGCTGGCGCCCCGCGATCGAGCCCACCAAGATCACCGCACCGCGGCCGCGGCCACGCATCGCCGGTAGCAGTGCGCTCGTGAGCCGCAGCGGCGCCGCACAGTTGACGGCCACCAGCGGCGCGAGTTCGTCCGCCGAGCGAAGGTCAAAACGCCCCGCGCAGCCCACGCCGGCATTGTTGACGAGGACGGCGATCTCGAGATCGGATACCGCTTCGAGGACCCGGCCCGCCCCTTCGGGATCGGCGAGGTCCGCCGGCACGATTCGCGTTTCGATCCCGTGAGCCGCTTCGAGTTCGGCCGCCAGGGCTTCCAAGCGATCCTCCCGGCGCGCGCTCAGCGCACACGAAAGCCCGTCCGCCGCCAACGCCCGGGCCCAGGCCTCGCCAATCCCCGAGGAGGCCCCGGTGACGAGTGCCCACTCGCCGTAGCGCTTGCGCAGCGAGACACGCGGAGCCCGGAAGTGATCGCGGGTCTTCCAGAACGCGAGGGCCAACGCGACGAAGGGCGCAGCGAAGGCAAGGCCTGCCGCCCAGCCCGTCGCGCCCCCGAAATGCCCAATGCCCCAGACGAGGCTCGAGTACGCGACCTGCAACGAGTAGAGCGGCGCAGCGATCGCCATCCAGCGACGCCGCCGCAAAAAACCGTAGAAGCCCCCGGCGTACACGATCCAGTGCGGAATCGCGCCGGCCTTCGCGGCCCAGCCCGTCAACAAGAAGCCGAACCACACCTCCTGGTCGCGCGCGACAGGCTTCGCAAAGAGATCCCACGGCACGTAGACGAAGGCCATGTACGCGCAGAAAAGCATCAGCACGTTCATCCAGGTGGGACGACCCCTGAAAAAATCGCGCGCCCAGGCACCCATGCCAACCCCCCCCGAAGACCTCAGGCCTCGACGAGGCCCATCCGGATTGCGTAGCGCACCAGCCCGGAAACCTTGTGGATATCGAGCTTGTCCATCAGGTTCGAGCGGTGCGAATCGATCGTCTTGAGAGACACCCCGAGCATCGGCGCAATTTCCTTGCTCGAGTGCCCCTCGGCCACCAACTCCAGCACCTCGCGCTCACGGTCGGTGAGCATCGCGATGCCGGGCGCCACGCTGTCCCCGGGCCGCGCGATGGCGTCGACCACCTGGCGCGTGACCGCCGGCGAAAGGTACGAAGCGCCCTGCATCACCGCGGCGACGGCAACCAGAACCTCCGCGAAGGAACCCGTCTTTACCAGGTAGCCTGAAGCGCCGGCGCGCAGTGCCTGCTCGACGTTGGCGCGACTTTCGTGGGCCGAGAGCACGAGGACCTTCGCCCCCGAGCCCGACTTTACGATGCGACGGATCGCATCGATGCCCGAGAGGCGCGGCATCTGGATGTCCATCAACACCACGTCGGGTTGTTTCTCGGCGACCAGCGCCACGGCTTCCTCGCCGTCGCCGGCCTGGCCCACGACTTCGAATTCGGGACGCTCGGCGAAGAGTCGGGCGATCCCCTCGCGCACAACTTGATGATCGTCGGCGATGATGACCCTGGT
>CAJXIC010000062.1 GCA_913054385.1 uncultured Pseudomonadota bacterium | reverse complement strand
CTCGACCCCCACCCCTGGATGACCGCGGCCCCCGACCTGCGCGACATGCTGCACCCCGTGCTGTTCCTCGATCCGAAGACCGCGACCTACAGCGCCGACGGTCGACCGGCCCGCGTACGGATCGCCGAGACCGGGCGAGTCACCCTGGTGCCGGGTCGCCGCGGCATCGACGTCGAATTCGTCGTCAAGGACGTCCCACCCTTCGGCTGGAAGCGCGTCGCGCTTCGGCACACGGGCGAGAGCGACGAACGCTCGCTCGAGGAGGTGGACGCGGGCAGCGACGAAGCGCGAATAGAGAGCGGCGACCGCAGCGTGACGGTCGCCGCGGATGGAACCCTGGGTCTCCGGATCGCCGGAAACGAGTACGAAGGAGTCCTCGGGCTCGAGGACTTCGGTGACCGCGGCGACACCTACGACTTCGATCACCTCGGTGAAGACGACGTGCGCGTCGAGCGCGTCTCGGTGCAGCGGTCCCTGCACCCATCGGGAATCGACGAGCTGGTCGTGGAGCGCGAAATCTCCGTCCCGTCCCACGCCGTCGAAGGCCGCGATCGTCGCAGCGAGAAACGAGTAGCGCTGGACCTCCGAACCGTCGTCACGCTGGCACCCGAGATCCCACGCATCGACGTCTCGATCACGCTCTGGAACCGCGCTCGCGACCACCGGCTGCGGCTTCTGATCCCCCTCGGAGCAACCGACGGTTGCTTCTGGGCGGAATCGACCTTCGACTTCGCCGAGCGAAGACCCGGAGCCGCTCCCGACGCCAACTGGGTGCAGCGCGCACCCGCGACCTTCGTGCACCAGGGGCTCGTCGCTGCGGGCTCGCTCGCGGTGGCCGTCCCGGGCCTACCGGAAGCGGAGATCCTCGAGCGCGGCGACGAGCAGGTGCTGGCCGTCACGCTGATCCGCTGCGTGGGGCACCTGTCGCAGCCGGACCTCGCGAGCCGCCCGGGCCCCGCCGGGCCCGGAACCGAAACACCCGGTGCCCAATGCCCGGGACCGCTCGAAGCACGGCTTTCGCTCTTCGCGGCGAACGCAATCGAGTCGGCACGCGATTTCGAACTCGGCCTGCGCGCCGTTCCCTGCGGTGATGAGCCGCCGCTTCCCGAGGGACACCCCGGTTTCGAGGTTGCCCCACCCACACTGCGACTCTCGGCGCTAAAGCCGGCGGAGGACGGCGACGGCGCGATCGTGCGGGTTCTGAACGGCGGTGACACCGCGGTCCAACCCGAGCTGAGACTCTTTGGAGAGGCGGTGGAGAGGCGACCGCTTCGGCTCGACGAGTCGCCCACCGATTCGAGCAGCGACCGTCGCGTGACGCCGCGTTCGCTGGCGACCTTTCGACTGAAGCCCTGCTGAAGCCGACTCGCTGCCGAATCAGTCTTCGGCGCGGCCCAGGCTGTGCAGCGTTTCGCCAAAGTCGAGGATGACGAAGCGCCCGTCTGCGTCTTCGATGTCGCGATCGCGAAACGCGGCGTCCGGGTTCACCATGAAGACCGGGCCTGCCACCTCGTGCAGGAAGGGAAAATCGCTCTCGGCGCTGTCGCCGAAACCGAGGAATGCCGGTCGGTCCAGCCACTCGCGCACCGTTTCCGCTTTCTGTGCGTAGAGGCTTTCGACGTTTCCGGTGTAACGCCCGTCGCGGATTTCGAGGGCGCTCCCGCGACGATGATCGGCATCAATTCCGAGATGTTCGCCCGCAACATTCACCAGCACGTCGAGGCTGGAGGAGACGATGTAGATCTCCATTCCGCGCTCCTTCAGCTTTGCGAGAATTTCGCGCATCCCACAACCATCCTCGGAGGCGTGAAATTTCGTTTTCCAGGGAGGGTAGGCAGCCGTGCCCACCAGAAAGGCGTGGTTGGCAGCGGCACGCGCTTCTTCGGGCGAGAGCCCCTTGAGCAGCGCGGCCACTGCGTAGAACTGATCGCGCCGGTTCACCGGGGCGAGGTCGCCTGCTTCCGTCGATCGCTCGTGCAGGAGCTTCGCGTTCGCCAACACATCGTTGGCGCGAACGGCTTCGGCATCGATGTCCGGCAGCGCCAGCAGCAGGGACTGCAGCCCCGGGTTTGCCGACTCCGGGATCCGTCCCTGCTCGATCAGTGCCGCCAGGAAGGGGTCGACTGCCTGACCCGACCAGAGGGTGTTGTCGAGATCGAAGACCGCCGCCGAGTGGAGCCCTTCCGCGCGCAGTCGCTCGACGTCGAGGGCGTCGATCCCGGCGCACACCGCCGCGGGCGTCATGCGCTCGCGGTGATAGCCCGGAAAACGGTGCGCGTGGGAGCCACCCCTCTCCCAGGCGTCAACTTGCGAAGGGCTGCGCTGCGACGGCAGATCGGGCTCGACGCCGCAGCCGAGCGCCACGGCAAACGCCAACGCCCCCCACGCCCGATGCTTCCAGCCCAATCGTCGCGCACTCAACCTTCCGTCTCCGCGTGAACCTGCCCCAACGCTACTGCGGCTTCTGCACTTCGACGCCGGCCTTGCGCAACAGGTCGTGGCGCAGCTTGCGGTAGGCAGCGGTGCCGGCGTCGGCGTGCACCAGGTGTTCAACGGCAAGATCCGGCGCTGCGGGCCGCTGCCCCAGCGCGATCTTCAGATCCTGCCGATTCTGGAGCCACTTCCAGTCGAGCATCATGAAACTCCAGGTCAGGAAGCGTCCCAACAGCGGCACGTCCAACCAGCTCTGGCGGTAGATCGCGTGGCGCCGGGTGTTGTGCTCGTCCACCGGACAGTCCGCGACGATGAACGAAAAGCCCTGGAAGGCGAGTCGCGTGAGGCTCGGCGCCTCGAAATCGATCTCAAAGGCGAGCCCGCGCTCGCGCCCCTGGCGTCGGAGTTGGCCGCGGGTGCGGATCGAGGTCCCCTCGACTTCAACCTCGAGGGGATCGATGCGCTCTCCCATCCCCGGGAGCACGGAGCCGTGCACGAAGGGAAAGTGGTGCACGTCGAAATTCGATTCGATCGAGCGCACGTAGTTCATGGGCCAGTCGATGGCTGCGCTCGCCTCGCTGCGGCTCGGCTCACGAAATTCTTCAAACCAGGGAATTTCGGGGAGCGACCCTGCCGGTACGGCCTCGCTGACTTCGGCGCACCAGAAGAGCCAGAGCAGCCCATTGGCCTCGCGTGTCGGATAAGCCGGCGTCGACAGGCCGGCGGAGATCTTCGCGTCCGGGCCCTCACACGGGATGCGCCGACACGCCCCCTCGGCGTCGAAGCGGAAGCCATGCCACGGACATTCGAGCTGCCCGTCGCGAACGCGTCCATCCGAGCGCGCCGCGCCGCGGTGCGGACAGCGTTCGTCCATCACCACCGCGCGGCCGTCCCCGTCGCGCCAGGCCACCAGTCGCCGCCCCATGCGCGCAAGGCCGAGCGGCCGTCGCCGGAGCTCGTGAGAAAGGCAGATCGGGTACCACTGGTTGGGGATCATGTTCCGCTCGCCACAGTGGGAAGTTAGCAGAGCGACGAAGGGCGCCCGGCCGCGCGGAGCGAGCGGCGAAGACCGATCCCACGCCGACGTGCAGCCACCCCGGGAAATCAAATTGGCCCGCCCAGGGCCCTGCCCACTACCCTTGCTTTCCAATGCCTTCCCCCGACGACTCCGCCCGAACGCCGCTGCGCTTCGAACCGACCCTCGAGAGCTTGCGGAGCCACACGGTTCCGGCGTGGTTTCACGATGCGAAGCTCGGGATCTTCATGCACTGGAGTCTCTCTTCGGTGCCGGCGTTTGCACCGCGCGGGCACGACATCCACGATCTGCTGCGCGATGACTACTGGAACTCGCAGCCGCGTTCGCCCTATTCCGAGTGGTACGAAAATTCGCTGCGCTTTCCCGGGAGCCCGGTGGCCACACACCACGCGCGCGTCTGGGGCAACCGGCCCTACCGGGACTTCCAGGCCCTCTGGGAAGCGGGCCTCGAAAACTGGGACCCCGACGCCTGGGCCCGAGAGTTCGCCGCCGCCGGCGCGCGCTACTTCGTGTTGGTCGCGAAGCACCACGACGGCTATTGCCTGTGGCCCTCGCGCGTCGCGAACCCGCACCGGGCGGGCTGGTTCTCGAAGCGCGACGTCGTTGGCGAACTCGGCGAAGCCGTGCGCCGCCAGGGGCTGCGTTTCGGGATCTATTATTCGGGTGGCATCGACTGGACTTTCAACCCGGCCCCGCTGCGCACCCCCGCGGACTTTCTGGCTTCGATCCCCGGCGGCGATTACCCCGCCTACGCCGAGGCCCAGACCCGCGAGTTGATCGACCGCTACGCGCCCGACGTGCTGTGGAACGACATCGCCTGGCCCGGAGAACGCGACGACTTGTTTGCGCTCTTCGCCGACTACTACGAAGCCGTGCCCGATGGGCTCGTCAACGATCGCTGGATCACGCCGAACCGCGTCACCCGCGCACTCCGGTGGCGCCCGGTCCGCTGGCTGGCCGACGCACTGGTGGCGCGAAGCATCCGCAAGAACGGGGCCTCGCTCCAGCCACCGCCGCCCCCTTTTTGCGACGTTCGCACCCCGGAGTACACGAGCTTCGGCAGCATCCAGAAAAAGAAGTGGGAGTGCGTGCGCGGGATCGACAGCAGCTTCGGCTACAACCGCGAATCGCTCCCCGAAGACCATCTCTCGAAGACCGAGCTGCTCGAGAGCTTCGTCGACATGGTCTCGAAAAACGGCAACCTGCTGCTCAACGTGGGGCCGCGCGGTGAGGACGCGACGATCCCGGAGATCCAATCCGAACGCCTGCGCTGGCTCGGTGCATTCCTCGACCGCGAAGGCGACGCCCTCTACGGCACGCGCCCGTGGCAGCGCGCCGAGGCCACCACCCGTAGGGGCACACAGGTCCGGTTCACCCAAAAGGACGGACGGCTCTTCGCGCTCTTCCTGGCCCCGAAGCCGGGGAGCGAGACCCTCCCCGATCTGGAGGCCGAAAGCTCTGCAGTGGCTTCAACGCTCGGGGGCGAATCGCTTCCGCTGGGCACGACGGCCGACGGGCTCGAGATCGAGCTCCCGGATTCCGTTTCGGGGAGCCCCGTCATGGCTGTCGAATTGCGCGGCGTTCGCGAACGCGAGGCGGCCGGGTCCTAGCGGCTAACATCGCCTGCGATGTTCCGCCGTAGCACCAGAAGGCCCGCCGTTTCACTACTCGCGGGGCTCTGCCTCCTCGCCTGCGCCGATGCAGGGGGGCAGGACCGCCCGCCGAATATCCTGTTGATCTCCGTCGACACGCTGCGCGCCGACCGAATCAACGCCTACGGCTACGAGCACCCGCTGCTGACACCGCACCTCGACGCCCTGGCCAACGACGGCATCCTCTTCGAGAGCTTCATCAGCGCTTCGCCGTGGACCACGCCCGCCCACATGAGCTTGCTCACCTCCCTCGACCCGTCGGCCCACGGGCTCAACAGGGCCTTCGGCGACCTGGTAAAAGGCGAGGAGACGGGTCGCTTCGTCCGCCTGGCAGACGACCACACCACCCTCGCCGAAGTGCTTCGCGCTTCGGGCTACCGCACGGGGGCCTTCACCGGGGGGATCACCGTCGAGCCCGAATACGGCTTCGACCAGGGCTTCGACCACTTCGAGACCTCGATGTACAAGCTCCGCAACGAGAACGTCGCCGGCGTCCTCGACTGGATCGCGGAACAGCCCGAACCCTGGTTCGTCTTCCTTCACACCTTCGAAGTCCACGCTCCCTACTTGCATACCGATCTTCTGCCGGACGCCTTCGGCGATTTCGCGCGCCGCTACCGCAAGAAGGTCGCGGGACTCGAGACCGAAGAGGCGCTCTCACTCTCGGCACGCAACCACCAGGGCTTCTGGCTCAACTTGTGGCTCACGAAGGAAGGCATGATGCAGCGCGAATTCACCGAGTCGCTCTACCTCGCGGGGGTTCGCTCGATGGACCGCTGGATTGGGAAGATCGTTTCCGATCTGCGCGCACGCGGCCTCTACGATGACACGCTGATCGTCGTCACCAGCGACCACGGCGACGAGTTCGGCGAGCACGACGCCGCGGCGATCTACGACGCCCATGGTCACTCGACCTTCGATGAGATCCTCCGGGTACCGCTGATTCTGAAGCTTCCGGGAAGCATCCACGCCGGAACCCGCCTTTCGGGCGTGGCGCGGGGGGTCGATCTGATGCCGACGCTCCTCGAAGCGGTCGGCGCCAAAGCCTTCCCCCCCGCGATGCAGGGGGCTTCATTGGTTTCGTGGTGGCAGCACCCGGAAGCCGCTGCAGCCGACCGGCGTACAGCCTTCAGCGAGGCCGGGGCGCGCGACAACGAAGTCAAAAGCCTCCGCAGCGCCGACTACAAGTACGCCATCGAAATCGACGCGAAGAGCGTGACTCTCCACGGCCGATCGCATTGGCCGGAGCGCCTGGCCGGCGAAGCACTCTACGATCTGCGGCGCGACCCCGGTGAGAAAACGAACCTGCTCGAAGCCAACCCCACACCCGAGGTCATCGCCATCGCCGACGGCTTCCGCGAAGAACTCCGCCAACGCATGGCGCGACCGGCTCCGCACGTCGAAGTCATCGAACTCGATCCCGAGGCCCTAAGGCGCCTCGAGGCCCTGGGCTACACCGACTGATTCGGCGTCGACGCCAGGCGAGGCGCCGCGCCCGGGCTCACTCGGAAGAAGCCTTCTGGCGCGGCGCCAGCGCCTTGGCCGCGGCTCCGGTGGGCCATGGGGGGAGCGCGCGCGCGGGAGCGATGGCGGTCTCGCCCTCGGCGACAAGCCCGCTCTTCGCATCATGGATGCTCCACTGCATCGCAGTGCCGAAAAGAGGCTGTGACTCGACCGAGACAACCCGCAGTTCCCCTTCCTCGAAACCGCATTGGCGCTGCACGGCACCCAGCAGGCGGCGCCCATTCAAGTGGCCGTCACCAAAGTTCCAACCAATCACCAGGCCGCCGAGGATCTCGCCGTCGACCCAGTCGTATTCGTCGATGTCGTCCACCGCTTGCGGGAGAGCATCGTAGAGTGGGCGCCCCTCGAGGTGCATGAAGCGGTGGGACATCGAGAGGCAGAGTGCGACGTCGACGAAGGCCGGGTCGGGCACCACTTTTTCGAGTTGCTCGCGAAAGGTCGGCGCCGCCTTCACCAGCTTCGCGAGTTTTGCCTCGGTGCCCTTTCGGAAGAGCCAGATGTTGTAGGCCCAGTTGCCGGCGTAGTAGCGCATGGCCAGCAAGAACGAGACGCGCGAGGGAACGAAGTTTCCGTAGGCCGGGAGTGCGAAGAGCATCACCGCGAAGAAGAGCGCGAGCCCCGGCATGGCGGCCAGACTGGCAATGCTCGCCTCGGGGTGGAAGCCGAAGAGGAAGATCCCGCCGTAGATCATCACGATGTTCCACTCGATCGGCATGCCGCTCGGATTGTTGGCAGCGATGAAACCGTGAAAGCACGTCATCACCAGGAGGCCCGCGCTGGTCACGAGGACGCTGTCGCTGCAGAGCAGGATCACCGGGATCATGTACTCGGTGAAGGTCCCAGCAACGGCCATCGCCGTGGCTAGCCGCGAGGGCCGCAGGTCGTCGGGATAATCGCGAAAGAGCCGCTGCTTCAGAAAGCGCGGGAAGAACGGCCCGTTGTTCATCATCACCATGATGACCGAGGGAAAGTGGTGGTTGAGCTTCGAGGTCGCCGCCCAGAACCAGATCGCGCACCAGATCAGCATGCAGGCGGGGACGAAGAGCGCCTCGCTGCCGGCCACTGCAAGGGCCACCAGCGCCACCCAGTAGTGCTCCCCGCGCGCGGCAAGAAAGAGAGTGGTGTCGGTGATGCCGAGCAACGGAAGTAGGACGACGCTGGGCCATAGGAGTTCGGTGGTGACCTCCGGTGCCAGCAGCGCGCGCAGCAGAAAGACCATGTTGGCGGCGTAGAGCGCGACGTCGAAAAGCGTGCGGCGGTCTCCGCCCAGCAGCGGGAGCCCGGGGAAGAGAGGCAACTTCGTCGTACCCGGGCGCAAAAAATAGAGGAAGCCACCAATCGGCGGCGAGTAACGCGCGTTCATCGGACCCGCAGAGCAACCGAACCCTGCCGATTCGTAGAAGAGTGCCCACAAGATCGCCTTCTGGAAGGCCACGGCGCTGAATAGGAGTGGCGTTTCGGAAGACGCGGGCGAAGTGGCGTAGACGATCGCGACAAAGCCCCCCACGAAGAAGAGCCCGTACTTCACCCAGTAAAAGACGATGACAGCGAAGGGCGTCGGCTGCGCCTGCGAAGCCCAGGTGCGGCAGGCCAGCCGCACGCGCTCGGGGAAGGGCGCCCCCAGCAGGCGCTCGCGGTCGTAGGGCGGTAGGTCTGCGGCAGTGGACACGGTCCAGCAGGCATAGCACCCACAAGGCCACGGGCAACGCCGCTGGCGCGGCTATGGAAATTTGCGAAAGCGTGGAACTGTTGTGGGAAAAGTTCCCACTAACTTGCATCGGGCGGAAACTCATCCGGCCCCGACACCCCGGGACTTCCCCCGGACCAAGGAGATAACCTATGCGAATTCAAATACTTACAACCTTTATAGTGGTTGCACTCGGGGCCGCCCTGGGCTCTTCGGGGGCGGCGGCAAACGCCGGGAGCCACTACACCGGCGGCCAGAAGGACGTGA
>CAJXIC010000061.1 GCA_913054385.1 uncultured Pseudomonadota bacterium | reverse complement strand
CACCGGCAGTCGCTCCGGACTCCCTACCTTTTGAGTGGCGATGCGGCCCTCGCCGAGGGGCCGCCCTTATTGCCCTGTACCCCCCCCGACTGCCACTACGTCGCCGAATTCGCCTCGTTTACCGCAGTGGAATCGAAGCGTGCCTTTGAGACCAAGCAGTACTTCGCGCAGGCGCGCGTCGTGCGTCGCCTCGGTGAAGACCTGAGCGTCGAGCTGGTCGCGCGTTATATCCACCAGGACCGGGACGGGGAAGCTCGGACCAACCGCTTCTCGGCGGGAATCGTGCTGATCTATTCGCTTCCGACGTGGACCTTCTAGATGGGCAGAAGCGCGTGAACGTCGAAGCAGAAGTTCAATTCGATTTCGTCGGTGCGGCGAAACGCCGTGCTCCGGCGATGGCCGCTACGGCGATGCTGGTCTTTCTGGCGTCGTACTGGCTCGCGATGCTGCTCCCGAGCGATTACACGAGCTACGCGACGATACTGGTCGAGCCACCCTCGGTGAGCCAGCTGCTCGTCGAGACCGGGATCTCTGGTCAAGACCTGAATACCCGCCTGAACTTGATGACCGCGCAGATTCTCAGCCGCCCGCGGCTGTCACGCCTGATCGACCAACTCGGTCTCTACCAGGAAGAATCCGAGAAACTCACCCGCGACGCGGTGATCGACCTGATGCGCTCGAAGGTCGCGGTGATCCCGGTGGAGGGCGCGCTGATTCCGGGTGCGTCCAAATTTCAGATCGCCGAGATCAATACCTTCCAGATCTACTTCACCGACGACGACCAGAAGGTTCCCAGCCTGGTCGCCCAGAAGCTGGCGCAAAATTTCATCGACGAGCACATCGGGGAACGGATCAAGATCACCCAGAAGAGTCTCGAGTTCGTCGCGGCCGAAGAGCAGCGCATGAGCGGCCAGATTCGCGAACTCGAGGCGCGCATCGCCGAACTCAAGAGCGCCAACATCGGGAGCCTTCCCGAAAACCAGATGTCGAACCAGCGCCACCTGCTCTCCTCGATGATCTCGCTTCAGGACGCCCAGAGCGAGCTTGCCCGGGCAATCTCGGATCAGGCCTATCTCGTGAAACGGTTTGCGGTGGCTCCCGTCGAGACCGGCGACGCGACGCTCAACCCGGAGAAAAAGGTCCAGGCCCTCGAACTCGAACTCGCCGAGCAGCGCTCGAAGGGCTTCACCGAGAAACACCCCGACGTGATCGATACGCGTCTCCAGATCGACCAAATACGGGCACAGATCGAGGAGCAGAAGCAGCAGGCAAAAGAAGGCGCTGCAGCGTCGCTCACCTTCGCGCAGCTCACGGTAGAGGCCGAATTGGAGCGCGCCGCGCTGCGGGTGACGGCTACGAGGGAGAAGATTGCGCGCCTCGAGAGGGAAATCGAAAACATGAAGACGCGCGCCGACAAGACGCCGCTGGTGGCCGAGAAACTCGACGCCCTCGAGCGTCAATGGAAGCAGCTTTCGTTCAACGTCAGCGACTTCGAGAACCGGCGGGTCCGGGCGAGCGTTCAGGCCAACCTCGAGCGGCGGCAGCTCGGCGAGCAGTTCCGGATTCTCGAGCCGGCCTTTCGCCCCCGTGAGCCGAGCGCTCCGAATCGGCTAATGATCCTGGGGATCGGTGTCTTTCTGGCAATCGTGATGGGCCTCGGCGTGGGCGTCGGGCTCGAGGCCATCGACTCGACGCTCCACCGCGCCCGCGACGTCCAGGATTCGCTCTCGGTTCCGGTGCTGGCGTCGATTCCCGCGATTCGCTTCGAGGGGGACATGAGTCGCGAGCGTCGCCGTCGCCGTTGGGTGGCGGCGGTGGCCTCGGGATTCGTGCTGTTGAACCTCGCGGGCGGAGCGGCCTCCTTCTTCTTTTCGAATGGCTTGCCGGGGTGGCTGGTACCGACGCAACCCAGGGCGAAGCTACAGGCGTCGGCGCCGGAAACCGAAACGAAGCCCGGAGCGCCCGCACCCGGGAGCCCGGCGAGGCCCGGAACCGCCGTCCCCGACACGCCAATTCAGTAGGCTAGGACCCACAAGCCATGTATCTCGAACACTACGGACTCAGGAAAGCTCCTTTCGAGATGACTCCCGATCCGGCCTTCCTGTACCTCGGCGAATCCCACCGGGAGGGGCTGGCGACTCTCGTCTACGCGATCCAGTCGGGGAAGGGCTTTGCGATGCTTACGGGGGAGGTTGGCACCGGCAAGACGACCCTGCTCAATGCGCTGCTCGGAAGGCTCGATGCGAAAACCGCGGCCGCCTACGTCTTCAACCCGAAACTCGATACCCTCGATTTCTTCAAGATCCTTTTCGAGGAACTCGAGATCGGCGGCGGCTGTGCGACGAAGGCTGACTACCTCTTGTCGTTGAACCGCTTCCTGATTGACCGACACGAGAAGGACGAGCCCACGTTGCTGATCCTGGACGAGGCCCAGAACCTCTCGACTGAGCTTCTCGAGGAGATCCGATTGCTCTCCAACCTCGAGACGGCTTCTTCGAAGCTGATCCAGATCGTCCTGGTCGGGCAACCGGAACTCGCCGAGATCCTGTCCCGCCCGGAATTGCGACAGCTCCGACAGCGAATCTCACTGCGCCACAATCTGCGGCCCTTCGATCGGGCCGAAACCGCCGACTACATCGCCCAGCGCCTGGTTCGGGCGGGCTACGTCGGCCCGCCGCTGTTTCGCGCCAACGCCCTGCGCGTGGTCTTCGATCGCACCCGCGGCATTCCGCGCCTGATCAATGCGCTCTGCGATTCGTCCCTGTTGCTCGGCTATTCGAGATATCGGTCGATGCTCGAGGCGGCGCTCGTGCGCGAGGCCGCAGACGATCTGATGCTGGACGGCGGCGCGGCACCGGCTGCCGAAGTGTGTCCTGCGAGTTCGAAGCGGAGGTGGTTCGGGTTGCGGCGTTAGCCGCCAGCCGAAGTCGTCCACATGGCCAAGATCTACGAAGCACTGCGCCGCGCCGAAGCGGAGCGAAAGCAGCGAGCCGGCGGAGAATCCGGTTCGACTCCCGCCCTCGACTGGGATCCGGCGCCGGAGCAATCGGAGGCGTCCGCGCCCCGCGCACGATGGCGGCCTTTTGCAGGGCGCAGACGCCGACAGGTCGAGGCGGCGACCACCGAAGCCTACGCCGACATGAACCGCTGTCGGATCGCGCTGGTGCAGCCCGATTCCTATGCCGCGGAGCAGTTCCGAACTCTCCGCACGCGGATCGATTCGCTGGCTTCCCAACGGCCACTGGCGTCGATCGCCGTGATGAGCCCCAACCCCGGCGATGGGCGCACCACGGCGGCGGTCAACCTCGCGGCCGTAACCGCCATGGGGGTGGACCGAAAGATCGCGCTCGTCGATTGCAATCTGCGCTCGCCGCGCATCGCCTCGATTCTCGGGCTCGAGCCGCGGACCGGCCTTGCCGAAATCCTGGCCGGCGAGGCGAGCCTGGAGGAAGCCGTGATTCGGGTCGAGGACCCGGGTTTCGACGTGATCGCCGTCCGCCAGAGCCCGCCGAACCCCTCGGAGTTGATCGGTTCCGAGGCGATGCGCCGTTTTCTCGAGGACGTTGCCCAGCGCTACGAACGGGTCTTCATCGACACGCCGGCCGCGCTGGGGCTGCCCGATGCGCGCGTGATGTGCGAACTCTGCGATGGCATTCTGGTCGTCGTCCGAGCGGACCAGACGCCGCGCGACGACGTCGAAATGGCCCTTGACCTCGTCGACCGGCGGCGAGTGCTCGGCGCGATCCTGAACAGCGAATCGTCGCCCGAGCGCTCCCACGCCGGCAATCGGGGAGGGCGCCTTCGATGACTCTTCTCGAAGCGGGGCTCCTGTTGGGGGCCTCGGCGCTGGTTTCCGGGATTTCGACGCCGTTGGTTGCAAAGCTGGCGCGCACGGTCGACGCCGTCGATCGACCGAACGAGCGGAAGGTGAGCGACCGCGCTGGGATGCCGCTCCTGGGCGGTCTGGCCGTCGCCCTCGGCTGCACGGTGGGGCTCTCTCTCGCTCTCCAACTCGGGCTAGAGGGCACCGGCCAGAGCGGCTATTTCGAGGGGTTCTTGATCGGGGCCTCGCTGGTGCTGGTAATCGGAGCCTTCGACGACCGCTACGGACTCGGCGCCCCGCCGAAGCTGCTGGCCCAGATCGCCGCGGCTTCGGTGGTCTTCTATTTCGGAGTCCGCATCGAGGAGTTTCGCGAGCCCCTTTCCGGGATCGAATTCCAGCTCCCGCTGTGGCTCTCCTTTACGGTGACCACCCTGTGGATCGTGGGGGTGACCAACGCCCTCAACCTGATCGATGGACTTGACGGCGAGGCCACGGGCGTGGGCGCTATTATTGCCCTCACGCTGGCCATCGTCTGTTGGCAGGTCGAGCAGCCGAGCGGCGTGGTGCTCGGGTTGGTGCTCCTGGGCGCGCTGCTGGGCTTTCTCCCCTTCAATTTTCCACCGGCGCGGATCTTTCTCGGAGATACCGGCGCCTACTTCATCGGCTTCGCGTTGGCGATCCTTGCCCTCGAGGGGTACCAAGGCGGCCACCGGAAGGCGGCGGTGCTGACCTTCGCGATTCCGCTGCTGGCGTTGGCGGTGCCGATTCTCGACACGCTGCTGTCGATCTATCGCAGGTTGCGAAACCACCAACCAGTTTTCAGTGCTGATCGACGCCACATGCACCACCGGCTTCTCGCGTCGCGTGGCGACCAGCGGCCTGCGGTCCTGGCGCTGTATTTCCTGACCGGCTGCTTCTGTATCATTGCCCTGTCGTTTTCCCAATTGCAGGGCTACACCGCCTTCATCTTCTTCGGAGCGGTGGTGATCCTGACGTTCCGGCTGCTGCGAAACATGGGTGTCTTCGGTGACGACACCGAACCGCCACCCCCTGGCACGGCTTCGGCAACGCCGGAGTCATTACCCGAGAAGGAAGGCGAGCAATGAGAGCGGGATGCGCGCTGGTGACCGGAGTCACCGGGCAGGACGGTTCCTATCTGGCCGAACTGCTGCTCGAGAAGGGCTACGAAGTCCACGGCATGGTGCGCAGGTCGAGCACCGAGAACCACGAGCGGATTGCCCACCTTCGCGGCCGCATCGAGCTCCACCATGCGGATCTGCTCGACCAGGGTTCGCTGGTGGACTGCCTGCGAAAGTCCGAGCCGGCCGAGGTCTACAACCTCGCGGCGCAATCTTTTGTCCCGACCTCGTGGGTCCAGCCGAATCTCACGGGCGAGTTCACGGCGCTCGGCGTGACGCGCCTGCTCGAAGCGGTGCGGATGGTCGACCCGGCGATCCGCTTCTACCAGGCTTCGAGTTCCGAGATGTTCGGGCAGGTCGTCGAGGTGCCGCAGAAGGAGAGCACGCCCTTCTACCCCCGGAGCCCCTACGCGGTGGCGAAGCTCTACGGGCACTGGATCACGGTGAACTACCGCGAGAGCTACGGGATCCACGCGGTTTCGGGGATTCTCTTCAACCACGAATCGCCGCGCCGCGGCCGTGAGTTCGTGACGCGCAAGATCAGTGAGACCGTGGCTCGGATCGCCCTCGGCCTCGAAGACGAACTGCAGCTGGGCAATGTCGAATCGAAGCGCGACTGGGGCTATGCCCGCGAATACGTCGACGCCATGTGGCGGATGTTGCAGGGGGACCAGCCCCGGGACTATGTGATCGGAACCGGGGTCCAACACTCGGTTCGGGAGTGTTTCGAAATCGCCTTCGATCACGTCGGCCTCGATCCGGCCGACTTTGTTCGCTCGGATGCGGCGCTAGTGCGCCCCGCCGAGGTCGACACGCTGCTCGCCGATTCGACGCGCGCGAAAGAAGAGTTGGGCTGGGTCGCCGAAACCTCGTTTCGCGACCTGGTGATCATGATGCTCGAGTCGGATCTCGAGGCCCAGGAGCGAATTTCAGGAGTTCGCCGCGGGGCGGCGGGGACGCGCGTCGGCGCCTAGCCTGCGATTTACTTGAAGGAGGAAACGCCGGATGAACATCGCGGTCATTGGAACCGGCTACGTCGGCCTGGTCACGGGCGCGTGCTTTTCAGAGTTCGGGGTGCAAGTGACTTGTGTCGACGCCGACGCCGAGAAGATCGAAGGCCTCGTGCGAGGCAACATTCCGATCTATGAGCCGGGTCTCGAGGAGTTGGTGACGCGCAATGCCCAGAGCGGGCGTCTTGCGTTCTCGACCGACACCGGCGAAGCGGTTCAATCCGCGCTGGTTATTTTCATCGCAGTGGGAACGCCGGCCCTCGAAGACGGCGGGACCGACCTCCGCTTCATCGAAGCGGTCGCCCGCGACATCGGGCGCAATCTTTCGGAATACAAGGTCGTGGTGACCAAGAGCACGGTACCGGCGGGGACCGCGGAGGCCGTGCGCGGCTGGATCGAGGAAGAACTCGAAGCCGCTGGGAAGGGCGGACAGCCCTTCAGTGTCGCCTCGAACCCCGAATTCTTGCGGGAGGGCGCCGCCATTGGCGACTTCATGCGGCCAGACCGCGTGGTGATTGGCGTCGATCCCAGTGACGAGCAGGCGCGCGCGATCCTGAAGGATCTGTATCGACCGCTCTACCTGAACGAGACGCCCTTCGTGATTACGGACATTCCGACCGCCGAGCTCTCGAAGTACGCCGCAAACGCCTTTCTCGCGACGAAGATCTCCTTCATCAACGAGTTGTCGATCCTCTGCGAGACGATCGGAGGCGACGTTCAAGCCGTGGCTCGCGTCATGGGTCTCGATCGCAGGATCGGATCGAAATTCCTGCATGCGGGACCGGGCTTCGGCGGCTCGTGCTTTCCGAAGGACACGGCCTCGGTGGCCCACTTCGCCCGAGAATCGGGGACCGCCTTCGAAATCGTAGAGGCGGCGATGCGCGTCAACCAGCGCCAGCGCATGGTCGAGAAGATCGCCGCGGCTTTTTCCGGCGATCTCGAAGGGCGGACCATCGCGGTGCTCGGACTCGCCTTCAAGCCCGAGACCGACGACATCCGGGACGCACCCGCCATCGCGATCATTCGTGGCCTGCGCGCGCGCGGGGCCGAGGTGCGCTGCTTTGACCCCGTGGCGATGCCGGCGGCGGAGGCGGTGTTATCGGATGTCACCTTCGCAAAGGATGCCTACGCCGCCTGCGAAGGGGCTGACGCCCTGGTGCTGGTGACCGAGTGGAACGAATTCCGCGCACTGGACCTGGTTCGGGTACGCGGTCTCCTGCGGGAACCGATCCTGATCGATCTGCGCAACGTCTACAATGCGGACGTCGTTGCTTCCGCGGGCCTTCGCTACCGAAGCGTGGGACGGCAGTGAGCAGACGCCGGAAGCCTTCGCTTCACGCGGTCATCCTCGCCGGCGGAGCCGGCGAGCGCTTCTGGCCGGCCTCGCGTCGGCACCACCCGAAGCCGCTCCTCGAGGTCGTGGGGGGACGCAGCCTGCTCGACGCGACCGTCAGCCGGGCCCGCCGCTTTGCCTCCCCGGACGCTGTTTGGCTGGTGTGCGGTCACGAGCACGCGACGGCCATGCGCAAGGCCTCGGGTCTCCCCGCAAACCGCGTCCTGGTGGAACCCGAGCGCCGCAATACCGCGATGGCGATTGCCTGGGCCGCGCTTCGAATTCGCGCGGAGGACCCGGAGGCGATACTCGCGGTGCTGCCAGCGGATCATCACATCCCCGACGCGCGCGCCTTTGCCGCCGCCATCCGCGTCGGGGCGCGCGCGGCGACCCGTGGCGACGTGCTGGTGACGCTGGGGGTCCAGCCGAGCCGCCCGGAAACCGGCTACGGCTATATTCAACTCGGCGCGGCAGCGGGGCCCGAGCACCCGGGGCTGCGGCGGGTGCGGCGATTCGTCGAGAAACCCAACGCGCAAACGGCGAGGCGCTACCTGCGAAAGGGGTCGTATCGCTGGAATGCGGGCGTCTTCGTGTGGCAGGCCGATTTCCTGCTGCGCGAACTCCAGCGGACGGCACCGGCGCTGCACCGAGCGCTTTCGCCGCTTCGTGCAAAACCCCGGGGACGAAACCGCGACGCGGTGATCGCTGCCTACGGTCGGGCGCCCTCGCTGCCTATCGACATCGCGCTTCTCGAGCGCAGCCAAAGCGTCTGGTGCCTGCCGGTCGATTTCCGCTGGAGTGACGTCGGAACCTGGGAATCGTTGGCGGAAGAACTGGCGCGCGGCGACAAGCGCGCCCGCGAAAAGAACTACCTGATTGCCGGTGAGTTGCTGGCAAGCGACGCACGCGGGAACCTCGTCTGGGGATCGGATCGCCCGGTGGCGCTGGTGGGGGTCGAGGGGCTCGCGGTGATCGACGCCGGCGACGTGATCCTGGTGACCTCTCTCGAGCGCAGCCCCGATGTCCGGAAACTGGTCGCCGATCTGAACACAAAAGGGCGACGGGGGCTCACGTGAGGCCCGATTCGAACCGAAGCGTTGTTTTCGATGTCCGAAGCTTCACTCGACCCGCAGGTTGCCTCCCCGCCGCAAGGGGCCGCAAAGCGCCCGCCGGGCCTGGAATCGCTGCGGCTTCTTTCCGAAGTGGAGGACGCCGCTGCGCGGCAGCTTCTTTCGAAGTTGATCGTGCGCCGCTTTGCGGCGGGCGCGGTGATCGTCGAGGAGGGGCTTCCGGGCG
>CAJXIC010000060.1 GCA_913054385.1 uncultured Pseudomonadota bacterium | reverse complement strand
CGCTATGTGCTCCCGGTGCGAGCCGATGCAAAGGGTCGCGTGCGCGGGATCGTTCACGACGCCTCCAATTCGGGAACTACGCTCTACGTCGAACCCCAGGCCGTGGTCGAACTCAACAACGAGCTGAAGCAGGCCGAACTGGCGACGGCCCGCGAGGTCCTGCGCGTTCTGCGTAAACTCTCCTTGCGCGTTCGCGAAGCGACTCCCTCGTTCGAAGTCTCTCTGCAGAAGCTCGAGCACCTCGACTGGGCGTTCGCCCGCGCGGAACTGTCCCGGGAGATGGACGCCGTAGAACCGGTAGAGAGCAAAGACGGCAGTTTCGAACTCCTCCAACTCCGTCATCCCCTCATCGATCCAGGGCAGTGCGTCCCCAACGACGTCCGCCTGGGGAGCGACTACCGGATCCTCGTTCTTTCGGGTCCGAACGCCGGCGGGAAGACCGTAACGATGAAGGCCATCGCCCTCGCGGCGCTTTTCGTGCGGGCCGGTCTCTTCGTACCCGCGGCGCCTGGGGCCCGAATCCCCTTCGTCGATACGGTCCTCGCCGACATCGGCGACGAACAGGACATCCGCGAGAACCTTTCGACCTTCTCGGCGCACATGGCCAACCTGGCGAAGATCGCGCGCACCGCAACCGACGCGTCGCTCGTGGTGCTCGACGAGATCGGTGTGGGGACCGACCCCGGTGAAGGGGCGGCACTCGCCCAGGCGATTCTCGAGTCGCTTGCGGACCGCGGTGCGCGGGTGATCACGACCACGCACTACAACCTGCTGAAGGAGATGGCCGAAGTCGACGACCGCTTCTGCAACGCCAGCGTCGCGTTCGACCCCGATACCGGCGCCCCCACCTACCGTCTGCGCTACGACATCGCCGGAGCCTCGTCGGCCCGGGCGGTGGCCTCGCGCATGGGAATGCCCCAGTCGATCGTCGATCGCTCCCACGCCCTGCTCGAACGCGATGATCGGCAGCTCGACCGGATGCTTCTCGAACTCGGCGCCAATCGCGCAATGCTCGAGCGCGAGCAGGGCGAGGCCGAGGCGGCGCGCGCCGAAAGCGAGGCGACGCGAGACGCGTACCGCGAAAGACTCGAGCGCTTGAAGGCCCAGCGCGAGAAACTTTTTCAGGCGATGCGAAGTGATCTCGACCGGGCCTTTGGAGAGGCGCACGAGCAGGTGGCCGGGGTGATCCGCGAACTGCAGCGCGGGGGCAGGCGCACCACCGCCCAGGAGGCCGCGAAGGCACGCGAAGAGTTGCTCTCCATCGAGGTCCCGTTCGCCCCTGAAAGCGAAGTGGAGCGCGAGGCGCCGGCGGAACTGTTACGCGACCCGGTGGACTGGAACCGGATGACCCCAGGCGACCCGGTCACGATTCCGGGGGGCGGAGAAGCATCGCTGCTATCGCTCCCCGATTCGCGCGGACGCGTGCGCGTGCAGGCGGGCAGTGCGCGCATCGAATTATCGGCCGAATCGATTCGCAGCGTTGCCCGGTCGACGTCGAAGCCGGACCCGGCGACGCTTCGAACCGACACCCCTGCGGTCACAGAGACCGAGGAGTCCCTGTCCGGGGGAAATGTCGAAATCGCGCTACGCGGATTGCGCGTCGACGAAGCTCTCCATGCGGCCGAAGATGCCCTCGACCGTGCCGCACGAGACTGTTCGGATACCGTGACCTTCATCCACGGAATCGGAACCGGGGCCCTGCGAGAAGCCATCCACGGTTTCCTGCGAAGCTCCCCCTACGTGGCAGACTTTCGCAGTGCCGAGCGAAACCAGGGGGGCGCAGGCGTCACCATCGCCGTGCTCCGCGGTGCAGAGGAATAATCCCCGAAACCATGCTCGGTACCCGATTCGGTTTCACCGCTGTCGCCTTTTTCGCGGCACTCTGCTTCTCGGCAGGGCTGCTCGGAGTGCCCGCCGCCAGCAGCGACCAGGCCTTCGACGGCCATCGCACCGTGGGCGTTCGCAAGTGCGCGACCTGCCACAAGAAGAAGACCCTCGGAAACCAGCTCGCCGCGTGGCGGGCCGCGCCCCATGCACGCGCCTTCGAGACCCTCTCGAATGCGGAATCCCGGGCGCTCGCAGAAGCTGCCGGGCTCTCGCTTCCGCCGAACCAGGCCCCGGAGTGCCTGCGCTGTCACCAGACGGGTTTCGGCTTGCCCGAGGCGGCCTTTGCCTACGAAATCGATCCCGCGGACGGCGTGCAATGCGAGAGCTGCCACGGACCCGGGCGCGACTACCGCAAGAAGAAGATCATGTCGGACCCAAAGAAGGCGCACGCCAAGGGGCTCTTCGACAGCGACGACCCCGCGATCTGCACCGCTTGCCACAACGCCGAAAGCCCGACCTTCGACCCCGATCGCTTCCTCCTCGCCGATGGAACCCGCTCGGCCTTCGACTTCGAAGTCGCGAAGAAGAGCATCGCTCACCCGATCCCCGAAGCGACGAAGGGTCACTACCTCGAGATCGAGAAGAAGTTGAAGGCCCAGGGGAAGAAGGTCGAGTAGCCCGGCGGCTACTCGTAGAGCGACGCGAAGTCGACCTCGACCTCCACCGTGAAGGTGTGGACCGTCTCGCTGGTGTCGAGGAAACCATCGGGGTGGGTGTCGTCGAAGTCCTGGAGCCGGTAGCCCCACCCGAGAGTCACGGCCTTCGTAAGCCTGTACTCGATGTCGGTCTCGAAACCGACGATCCGGTTATCGAGCCGGTTCGCCGCGTCGAGCACCGCCCCGGTCGAAGAGTTTCGCGAGAGATCGGCACGCGTCCAGGTGAGCGAGACCGCCGCACCGACGGAAACGGCGCTCCCGATGGGATGGCGTCCGCCCACCGCCAACGAATAGACGTCGCTCTCGTAACGCTGGTCCGAGTCGATGAAGAGGTCGTTCGAGACTGCGCCGCTCGAACGCGGCAACTGGATCCGCAGGTGATTCCAGTCCTGGCCGTCGTGGTGCTGCGTGTAGTGGGCGAAGACGCTGAGGTCGCCGACCGGAACCGCGGCGAGCGAAACGTTGTAGCGCCAGTTCAGGCGCTGGTACTCCTTCGATCGCTCGGTTGTCGCCGAGAGCGACCAGCCCGGGGCCTTCCCCGAACGCACTCCACCGGACACCGAGAGAGTGAGCGGGACCGCGACGGGAAACGTGTAACTCGCGCGAGCGTCCGCGTAGACCGCCTTCGAGAGTTCGTTGGGATACGCGGTTTCAGGCCCCCAGTCGTATCCCAACTCGCCTTCGAGCCGCAGCGCTCGACTGCGCAGGTGCCCCGCGAGATAGAAGACGTGGTGCAGGCTGTTCGGACCGACGAGAGCCAAGCTCTTCGGAACGCCATCGGTGGCAAAACGCAACTTGCGATGGCTGTAAGCCGCGCGGTAGCCGAAGGCGGCCCGCACCCCCGAGCGCGGCCGAAAACCGAACTCGACGTTCGCCCCCAGTCTCCCCAGGTCGCGGATGTAGGGCGAATCCTGGGCGGCGAGCGGGGTGACCCCGGGGCCGAGTTGATTGACATCGATGCCGTTGTGGAGGTGAAACCACTTCGCGAAGCCGGTGACGTCGAAGCGCTCGGTCAAAGGCCAGTCGAAGCTGCTCCACAGCGAATAGCTCGTGCGATCGTTGTCGCCGAGCGACGCGGCCTGCTGCCCCGGCGTCTTGCGACCCACCTGGGAGAGATGCGTGAGGGTGGCGCCTCCCTGCAGGCTCGCGGCGCCCCAGCGTCGCGAGAAGTCGAGCCTTCCGGCGACGCGGTCGGTGTCGGGAACGAAGTCCAGGGCGACTTCGCGCCCGGGCAGGAGTTCGGCGGTCTGGAGCGGGGCGTCCTCCCGGAACGATTGGAAATTTGCGCGCAGCGCGGTGGTCCACTTCGGGACGGGCTGGAAGACGAGCCCACCCCCCCCCGTCGTGATCTTCTGGTCCAGCTTGCGGCGGCGCCCCTGGTAGCCGGTGGTTCCGCCGGGGCCCGGCGTGCAGGCGAGGCACATGCTGTCCTGCCGGTATCCGCTGCGCGTTTCGTAGTCGCCGAAAAGATCGATCTGATCGAGGAAGGGAACCTCCCAGTCAAAGCCCTCCGGGCGAAGCGAGACCTCTCCGCCCACGTCTTGCCGGCGAATCCAGAAGCGGTTGTCCGCATCGAAGATCGCGGCGTTCGGCACGTCGGGGTTGTAGATCGAACCAAAGCAGCAGATCCCTCCGAACTGGGTCTCGCCGGTGCCTTCGGGAAATGCGCGCAAGTAGTCGCCCTGGTAGCGACGCCACTCACCTTCGACCTCGAGGCCCTGCCAGTCGAGGTCGAAGAAGCCGCGTTCGTTGAGCGCGTTCGGGCTCCAGCGTTCGAGCCTGAGAAGCCAGGTGTCGTCGCTGCGGCGAAGCCCCAAGTTCGCGTGGAAGAGATCGACGAAGTACGGGGGACGGCCGCCCTGGTTGCGGATATAGCGCCACTGATCGAAAAAGCCCGACACGTTCGACGAATCGAAGGGGGCACTTACCAGGTAGAGGTGCGCGCCCAGGGTGGCCTTCGCTTCGAAACGAAGGCTCTCCTCCTCTTCGTCATCTTCTGCCGCCACGATCATGGCGGGGGCCAGGCAGAGGACGGCGAAAAAGGTGCCCGCTGCGATTCGAAGCCGCGAGGCGCTAAGCCCATTCGGCGCGGTGCTAGTAGCGGAGTTTCGCATCGCTGTAGGACCCGTGGATCGCGCCGTGGCAGTCGGTACAGCGTCGCAGGAAGGCCCGGGCCTCGTTCGCCTTCAGGAGTTCGCCGGCGGCGCTGGGGAAATCCTGCGTGATCTGGCTATTGCCGGTGATCCCCGTGGCCAAAAGATCGTGGTGAAACTGGTCGTTCAGGGGATGACACCCCAGGCACACCACCGGCTGGATCGTCGCAAGCAGGTTGTCGGCCACCGCGCCGTGGGGCGCGTGACAGCTTCCGCAATTTTCGACCACCGGGGGATGTTCGTAGACCCAGGGACCGACGATGTCCTGGTGGCACTGGGCACAGACCTGGTTCGTCGTGGCATGGGCCACGCGCGAGTCCTCGTGGGGGTCGTGGCAGCTGGTGCAGGCCATGCCGCCCTCGCGCACCGGGTGGTGCGAGGGGTAGTTGAACTCGGCCGACACGTCGCGGTGGCATTCGATACAGAGCCGTGACGGAACGTCCATGTTCCTCGACCCGGGTTGAGAGAAGACCCGCAGGTGATCGCGATCGGTCGAGTGAGGGTTGTGGCAGTCCGTACAGTAGAGCCCCGCCCGCGAATGCTCGCCGGTGCCCCACGAAAGATGCGTATCGAAGCCCACCGCATGGCAGCGAAGGCAATCCGTGTTTGCGGGGTGGCGGATCTCGAGGGGATCCTCGCTGTCGGCGTGCAGGCTCCCGCCCCCGTGGCAACTCTCGCAGTCGGCGTGGTAGGCGGCGATCTTCTCGTGCCCGTGCACTTCGTCGTGGCACACCAGGCACTCCTCCGCCCCGACCCTCATCGCCCCCGCGACCGGGGCGGAACGATGCGGACCCAGGGCGCTCCAGTCGAGCGAAACACAGGCAGCCCCCAGGAAGATCGCACCGAGGATGGCGACCAGGCGCTTCAAGCCGGGAGTCGCTCGTCTGCGATCAACGCACCCGCGGCGCGCTCCCCCGAAACCACCAACGCATCGAGGTCCGGCCCCTGGAGGTAGTCCCCGGCGAAATAGAGCCGACGCCCCTCGCGTCGGAGTTCGGGCTGGATCTTCTGGAAACGCGCCAGGCGCCGGTAGCTGCCAACGTCAAAACACGGAACCGCGAGTTCGGAGCGCAACCAACGACGAAAGCGAACGGTCCCCGTAGCTCCCGGGTCGATCTGCTCGTAGGCCGCCTCGATTTCCTTCGCGACCACGTCGTCGGCCACGCCAGCTCGCGCGCTTACGAAATCCTCCCGGGCCTGCAGCATCAGCATTCCGCGCCCGTTGGGCACCCGGCCACCCGCGAACCCCGGCTCCGAGAGAACCGCCTGGATCGGACTGGACTCGCTCTTGGGAATGCGGAGAAACTCGGGGATTCCGGTGCGCGCGCGATCGAGGCCGAGCACCAGCAGCGCCTCGGGCGCGTAGCGAACCGGGAGCAACGCATCGCGCTCGGTGAGCGACAGGCAGGAGCCGGCCACCTTGCAGACGGCGGGGGCCGGAATCGCCAGCACGACCGCGCGGGCTTCGAGGGTTTGGGCGCCCGAGGTTGCGACTTCGCACGCTACGCGGTAGCCGCCATCCTCGAGGGCGACGATTTCCCGGGCGGCGAAGCCGTAGCGCATCGACAGCCTCTCGGCGGCGGCCCGCGCCAGAGCTTCCCAACCCGCGCGCGGCAATGCGATTTCGCCGCGACTCTCACGCAGCCACTGCAACAGGAAAGCCACGCGGCTCGTGTCTTCCGGGCTGCCACCGCTGGCAGTCGCCAGGGTCGGCGCGACCCATCGATCGAGAACATTGCTGCCGAAGTAGAGCCGCGCGAAATCCGCAACGCTGCGGTAGTCCAGAGCCGCCGCCCGTTCGGGAAACTCGAGGTCGAGCTTCGCCTGGTAGCGCTGCAACAGACGCGGGAGTCGCAGCAGCCGAAAGCCATCGCGCAGGCCCAGTCCAGGAGTCGACGCCAACCCGCGCAGCGAATCGATTTTTACAGCCCGTGGGCGCCCGCGGTGGAGATGCGCCATCGATACGAACCGCAGCGGCAGCAGCCCCTCTTGCACGCCGACCGCTGCCATGAAGTTTCGCAAGCGCGAAGCTCCGCTCGACACCAGCGGCAGGCGGCTCTCGACGGAGAATCCCTCGATGCGCTCGCCACAGGCCCGGCCTCCCGGCTTCGCGGCCTGCTCGAGAACCACTACCGGAAGCCCCGCGGCGCGCAGCTGCCAGGCGGCGGAGAGTCCGGCGAAACCACCGCCCACGACGAGAATGGGTCTCGCTTCGGCGTTCATGCGCGCAGATTAGCGGCTTTCAAGACCCGGCGACCCGGCGCCGAAGCCGAGACCTTCGAGCGCCTGCACGACATCGTCGAGTGTCTCGAAGGGCAGAAAGGCCTCGCCGCGAGCCGCCAGCGCCGAGGCCAGCGTGTCCTTCGCGAAGGCGAGATCGGCGGCGATCGCCCCGCACAGGTCCGAAACCTGGCCGTTTCCGATGTGGACCAGAACCACGTCGGGATGTTCTCGCCGGTAGTCCTCGATTCGGGCGCGCTTGCACACGCCGGTGCCGCAGGTGCAGGCGGGATCGGGAGCGCCGGGGGCGATCGACCAGCGTCCTGCCTCGTAGACCAGCCGGTTGGCGAGGTATGGGAAATCGAAACCAAAGAGCTTCTGCAGTCGGTCAAGGTTGTAATCAAAGCCATCCGAGAGAATCTCGAAATCGATCGCGTGGACGCGACTCCAGTCGAAGAGCCTGCGCGCTCCGGGATCCGGATCGATGCTCCCGAGGAAGGCGTCGAGGTCTTCCTCGGGCAATTCGAGCCCGTGAAGCAGCAGCATGTTGGACTCCCAGGCAGTGATCTCGCGTCGCCGAAAACGCTCCTGGACCGCCGGCCGCTCCTTCGCGCGATGGAGCATCACAAGAGTACTGCCAACATCCTGAACGGAAAAAGTCCCGTCGAAATCGCAGAAGACCGCGAGTTTTCGCTGCGGCGGAGCGGTGTCGATCTGACTGGCATGGGCGGGAAGGGAAGCGCTTCCCGCCGAACCTTCGACGCCACTGCCCGGGTTGAAGGCGACCTCGACGCGCCGGGCACCCACCCCCGCCTGAACTCGACCCGGCGTGTCGGCTTCTAGCAGGTCCGCAACCCGCACCCCGCCCATGGCATCGACCTGGCGCGCCACCTCGATGCATTCGGCGACGGTTCCCACTTCGACCTCCTGAAGTCCCGGAACGTCATCCGAGAACACCACCATCCCGCCGGTCCCGGCAATCACGTTTGCCAGCGAAGTGGATTCGGCGGCGCTGAGTTGCGTGGCCCGGCTTCGCGTCATCAGGCAATCCGGGTCGTTGATCCAGAGCCGCCGCTGCATCCAGGCCCGAAATAGGGTGCTGCGCAGGGCGTTCGCCGTCGAGGGCATGGCGGCTTCTATGCCTGGAACGATCGGTGGCTGCGGATCCCAGGCGGGAGCGACATCCGGACCGATCCGCATCGCGTCGACGATCCCCACCGCGGGCCCCAGCGGCGAACCGCAGCCCAGCAGGAAGGCGTCTTCACCGGCGCCCCGGCGAATCGCCAGGAGACCCTCCCGCAGGCGCGCGGCGCGGTTCATCCCGCGGTCCATTGCTCTGGAACGCGCCGCCACGCAGTGCAGGAAATCGAGCTTCAGGTACTCGAAACCCATCGCGGTGAGTTCCCGAAAGATCTCTTCGATGTGCAGGCGCACGTCTTCCCGGCTGGGATCGAGAGCGTGCACGGCACCGGTTGCCGTCCACTCGCGCACGAAGGTCCCCACCCAGGGTTCAGCATCTGCTTCCGGTCCTTCCTCCGGGTTTCGCAACAACCACTCGGGATGCGCCGCGTGGACGCGACTCTCCGGGACCACGCAGAAGGGTGCCGTCCAGATCCCTGGGCGGAACCCCGCGTTGCCAATGCGTCGCGCGATCGCCGGAAGACCACTCGGAAATTTATCATTCGTCTCGAGCCAGTCTCCAACGGCCCGCTGGTAACCATCGTCGAGTTGGACCACTTCGATAGGAAGCGCGTCCCGCCGATGGGCCAGCGCGTCGAGATTGCGAAGCAGCTGATCCTCGGTGACGCCGTGGAAGAAGTGGTACCAGGAACACCAACCGGCCTGGAAGGCACCCGACGCCCGGGCGTCCGCGCTGCGCCCCCAGAGCGTTCCGAAATTCTCGAGCAGCCC
>CAJXIC010000059.1 GCA_913054385.1 uncultured Pseudomonadota bacterium | reverse complement strand
GTGGATGCGGCCGCGCAGCACGGCGCCGGGCGAATCGTCCATCAGCACCGCCCGGTGTCCGAGGACCTCGAGCAGCAGCCGGTAGGTCTCGACGAAGAGTTCGCTGCCGTAGACCTTCACCGAGGACGAGTCGGCGGGACCGAGATCCTCGAAGGTGGCCGACCAGGCCTGGCGCCAGTTCATCAGCCGCAGCGCTTCGAGTTTGACTTCCACGCGGGCGAGGTTTGCCTGCACGTAGGCTTCGTCGATCACGCGCTGGCCCGTGGCGGTTAGGGTGTTGCGTGCCCACTCGGCGACCTGATCAAGAAGGTGCAGGACGGGTCCGCTGTTCATCAGCGAAACCCGCTCGTGGTTGAGTTGGCCGGTGACGAGCGACCAGCCGTTGTTTTCGCCCCCGACGAGGTAGCGGTCGGGAACCCGCACGTCCTCGTAGAAGGTGGCGTTGGTGCGCGCCATGCCCATCGTGGTGATCGGCGAAATCGAGAAGCCGGGAGCATCCGTCGGTACCAGAAAGATCGAGATGCCGCGGTGCTTCGGTGCGTCCGGGTCGGTGCGCGCCGCCAACCAGATGTAGTCGGCGTAGTCGGCAAGGCTGGTCCACATCTTCGAGCCGTTGATCACCCACTCGTCGCCGTCGCGAACCGCCCGGGTCTTCAACGAAGCCAGGTCGGTCCCGGCTTCGGCTTCGGAATAGCCAATCGCGAAGTGGACCTCGCCCTTCAAGACCTTCGGCAGGAACTCCGCCTTCAGCGCATCGCTGCCATAGCGCCGGATCGTTGGCCCGACGGTGTTGAGTGTGAGGAAGGGCAGCGGGAAGCCGACGCGCTGGATCTCGTCGGCGAAGATCCACTGCTCGATGGGCGAACGCCCCTGTCCGCCGTATTCGACCGGCCAGCCCACCCCCAGGTAGCCGTCGCGTCCCATGCGCTGCAGAGTCTCCCGATAGAGCGGGCCGCCGCCCTCGCTGTCCTTGCGGATCTCCTCGACGACTTCGTCGCTGACGACGTGAGCGAAATAGGCGCGGAGTTCGGCCTGGAACGCCTTCTGCTCGGGGGAGAAGTCGATGTGCACGAAAACCTCGGAAGGGCGCGACGTAAGGGCGTTGGGGGCCGGGAGCACGCATTCGGACGTGTTCCACGCGCAGGGTGACGCGAAATCCGCTCGCTGTAAAGACGTGGGCGGCCGGCCCGCGCCCGGTTTTCTGGTAGTCTTCGCGGCGGACGCGCAGCGGTCCCCTGGCCACCGTTACCCGGATGCAAAGAGGAGAGAGCGATGAAGGTCGTCGTCGATTACGACTTGTGTGAATCGAATGCGCTGTGCATGGACTGTGCGCCTGAAGTCTTTCGAGTCGAAGACGACGACACGCTCACGGTGTTGATCGAAGAAATTCCCGACGACCTGCGCACCAAGGTCGAAGAAGCCGTGCGTCTCTGCCCGCGGCAGGCCATCGCCCTCGAAACCTGAGCGTAGCCCCGGGCGTGCTCTGCCTGGAGTGGCCGGCTCATTCCGATTCTTGCAGGACCCGCTGGTCGCGGAAGCGCTGGGCCACCGGAATGAAGAGCGCTGCGGCGGCGGCCATCAGCCCCGCGAAAAAGAGGAAGTAGGCCGCACCCTCGAGAAGCGGCGGCTCGCCCGGGCGCTGGATGACTGCGTTGACCATCGACGTGAAGAGATTGCCGATCGACGCCGACATCAAGAAGAGCGCCATTACGAACGATTTGAGGCTGCGCGGCGCCTGGGTGTACGAGAACTCGAGGCAGGTGATCGAGACCATCACCTCGGCGGCGGTGAGCAGGACGTAGGCGAGCAGTTGCCAGCCGATGCTCGGCTGCTGCCCCGCGTCGAGGGCGACCTCGAGGCCCGCGAGGATCAAGAAGGGCAGGGTGGTCCCGAAGAGCCCGATGCCGATCTTCCGCAATGGCGTGAGCGAAAAGATCCGATCGATCGCCGGGTAGACGACGAAGGTGAAGAGCGGGATGAAGAGCATGATCAGCAGCGGGTTCATCGCCTGGATCTGCGAGGGCAGCCATTCGATGCCGAGAAAATGGCGGTCGAGGTCGCGGGCCTGCAAAACCCACGACGAACCGGTCTGATCAAAGAGCGCCCAGAAGACCGCGACGAAGACGTAGAGCAGGGCCAGGCGCCCCAGCGAGCGGAGCCCTTCGCGGCCCCTGAGTTCGCGCAGGAAGAGGCGGCCTCTGGCGGGGATGTGGACGAAGCGGTGGCGCCCCATCCAGAAGATCCCCGTCGCGGCGAACATCAGGACGCCCGGGACCCCGAAGGCCACGTGCGGGCCGACATTCGCCAGCAGCCAGGGCGTGAGCAGCATCGAGACGAAGGCGCCGGCGTTGATCGCGAAGTAGAACCAGCCGTAGGCCCGGGCCAGCAGGCCGGCATTCGTCTCCGCGAACTGGTCGCCGAGGTGGGCCGAGACGCAGGGCTTGATGCCGCCGGCGCCGAGCGCGATCAGCCCCAGGCCCAGCAGGAGCCCGGTGTTGCTGCTGTCGAGGGCAAGGGCCGCGTGCCCCGCGCAGTAGACGAGCGAGAGCACGATGATCGTCGGGAATTTCCCGAAGACGACATCGGCGAGCAGCGCGCCAAGGATCGGTGTGAAGTAGACCGCGGAGGTGAAGAGGTGGTAGAGGGCGGTGGCCTCGGTTTCGTCCAGGGTGGCCTTCGCCCCGGAAGCATCGAGCATGTGCTGGGTCATGAAGACGATCAGGATCGCCTTCATGCCGTAGAAGCTGAAGCGCTCGGCGGCTTCGTTGCCGACGATGTAGGGGATGCCCGCGGGCATTCCCGCGCGCGCTTCCGGGTGGCTGCGGTAGCGACGACGTTGCGGTGCTTCGGCGGCCATCCTGGCGCGATCCTCGTCAGCTGCGGGGGGCGGGTTTGGCGGGCTTGGCGGATTCAGCGGGCTTGGCGGCGACAAGCGTGCGCGCGCGCCCGGGACTTAGAATATCCCGAAACCCGCTTTTCGCCCTGATCCGTGTGCGGGGGGGGGCTTGCTGCCGAACCCGGCAGCCCCCATCCTTGCGCCCCGCCTGGCAAAGGTGCCGAAGGAGGAAGAGATGCCCCGAGCGTATTCGATCCGAGCCGAAGACATTGCCGCCGAGCGCGAGCGGGTGGGGGGAGACTTCGAGCAAGTCGACGTCTCGAAGGTGATCAAGCTCGACGACCTCGAGTTGGCGCCGGTGGGCGCTTCCGATGTGCGCATCCGGGTGCTGGCGGTCTCGGCCGAGCACAACATCGCCCACGCGGCGCTCGCCGATACCGTGAACATCACCGAGATGCGCGGCGGAAAGATCTATCCGGGGAACTCGGCGGTGGGCGAGGTGATCGAGATCGGCGCTGCGGTCACGAAGTTTTCGGTGGGGGACATCGTCGCCACCCACTGCAACGGGGGCCCCGATGCCTATGGCTACCCGATGCGCATCTGGGCCTACGACCAGCCCGATTCGGTGGGCTGGTACGGCGAGGAGGCGGTTGTCGGCGATTGGCAGCTGATCCCACTGCCCCTCGATTGCGGTCTCAACCTGTGGGAGATGGCCGCGCTGCCGCTGCGCGCTCCCACCGCCTATCACTTGTGGCGCCGGGCCATTGGCATCTACCGCTTGAAGGTGAGCCGCGAACAGCGGGCCAGCGTGAACGTGCTGGCCTTCGGCGGTGGCGTCTCGGAACTCTTCCTGATGCTCGCGCGTCACGAAGGGCATCGTGCGTTCTTCTGCTCGGGCAGCGCCGAGCGGCGCAAGGCGCTCGAGGCATTCGGCATCGAGGGGTTCGACCAGCGCGCCTACAACCGCTTTGCCGATCGAGATGGCGTCAAGTCGTTCATCAAGGACGCGAAGGCGGCGACCGGCGGCGAGGGCATGCACATCGTCTGCGACATGCTGCGCGGTCCGGTCTTTGCGGCGGGGATCGCCGTCGCGGCTCGCGCGGGAGTGAACGTGAGTGCGGGTTGGCAACTCGACACCGGCGTCTCTTACAACAGCGCGGGGGCCTCGACGAAGCAGCTCACCCTCGATCACGTCCACTACGAGACGCTGGCCGGTTGTGCGGCGGCCACCGAGCTCTACGGCAGCGTTTTTCGGCCGACGATCCACAGCGAGATCTACGCCTTCGAGGATCTCCCCCGGGCCATGGCCGAGATGCACGAGAACGTGCAGACCGGCATCCCGATCATCCGCGTCGCCAGTGAGATGCCCGCGGCCGTGGCGGAGCTGATCCCGTAGCGGGAACCCCGGGAGCGGGAGGGCAAAAACGGGGACGTTGTTTACTTGTTTACTTTTGAGCATTCGGCAGATCCGACTGCCGAATGCTCAAAAGTAAACAAGTAAACAACGTCCCCGTTTTCGTTGTAAACAACGTCCCCGCTCTGGGAGGGCGGGTGGTGGAGCTGAGGGGAATCGAACCCCTGACCTCGTGAATGCCATTCACGCGCTCTCCCAACTGAGCTACAGCCCCAACGGGGGGCGAACCTACCGCCGGGGGCCCGGGCTGTCAAAGGGGGCGGGGTGGGTTTCAATCCGCCCCAGGGCCGCCGGGCAGGGGGGAAATCGACACCTTGAGACGCGCTGCCGGAGTCCCCATACTCTGCTCTCTATCGAGTCGGTCCGCTCTGGAAGCGAAGAAGGAGTCTTGAATGATGCGTTCCCTTTTGCTGTGCGCGGCTGCGCTGGTCCTCTGCTTGACCCTTGCCTGCGCCGGCACGCCCCAGCGCACCGCTAGCGGCGAAACCACCAACAAGCCCCGCGAACACATGGTCGTCCAGATCAACAACATGGGTGTCCAGCCGCGCGTGGTCCGCGTGCAGGGGGCGAAGAATTCGATCGTCTGGACGAACTATTCGCACTTCTACGCGACAGTGCACTTCCCGCTCTCGGCGAAGTCCGGCTTCACCTGCGACGAGTTGCGCCCCAATTTCGTGGTCGACAGCGCGGGCATCGAGTCGGTGATCGCCGTGGGGGACAACGAGGATCTCGTGACCCCGTGTCCGATGAAGCCGGGGAGCTACGACTACACGGTCTATCTCTTCGACTCGCGCGCGAATCGCGAGAACCCGCAGCTCACGGTGCCGGGCACGATCGAAGTTCTCGAATAGCATTGGGTTCGCGGCGTGTCCGCGAGCCCGCGCAGCCGTGCAAGTTGCAGGGCCCTGCAGCCGGAGTGGCGGAACTGGCAGACGCAGGGGACTCAAAATCCCCCGGGCCGAAAGGCCCGTGAGGGTTCGAATCCCTCCTCCGGCACCATTTCGTGCGTCCCGAGGACGCTCCCTTAAAATCGTGCCCGAACTTTCGTATTCTGTAGGGCCGCCGTTCTGGACGACAATCTAAATGCGGAACCCCGGGGGGCGCCGCGGTGTTACACCCGGGGGCCCTTGGGGTCGTCGCGCCTTTACAACCAGGAGTGGAGAGTCCGTCATGAAGAAGCTCAATCGAATCCTCGTTCTGCTTGCCTTGATCGGCTTCGTGGGGGGCGGCTTGGCCCTGGCCCCGGAGCCCGCGGATGCCCAGATGCGCGAGTTCACCGGCCGCATCGACAAGCTCAAGAAAAAGAAGTTCATCGTCGACAACCGCATGGGCGACAAGGTTTCGTTCAACAAGATCGACGACACCGAGGTGACCGGCGAGAAGGATTCCTGGAAGAAGCTCAAGAAGGGCGATTGGGTGACCGTCTCGTGGAAGTTCATCGACAAGCCGCGCAAGGCCTACAAGATCGTGGTCCTTCCCGACAAGGAAGAGGCGGGCGCCGAGCTGTAGCCCGCCGCGCTTCGGCCCGCGGCGCCCCGAACCCGGGTCCGGCAAGCGGCTGCTTGTCAGCGCAACCCGGTCCGATAGCCTTCGCGAATGGCTGAGCAGAACCCGCCTCTCTCCGCGGCGCAATTCGAGCGCTACCGCCGCCATCTATCGCTGCCTTCGTTCGGGCTCGAGGGGCAACTGCGGCTGCGCGACGCGCGCGTGCTGCTGGTGGGGGCCGGGGGACTCGGCTGTCCGGCTGCGCAGTACCTCGTCGCTGCGGGTGTGGGGACCCTCGAGATCATCGATCCCGACGTCGTCGATCTTTCGAACCTGCAACGCCAGGTGCTCTACGCCACCGCGGACATTGGGCGGCCCAAGGCGGAGGTCGCGGCCGAGAGGCTGCGGGCGCTGAACCCCGAGGTACAGATTTTGCCGTGCGTCGAGCGCTTCGAAGCGACGAATGCCCTGGCAAAGGTGAGCGCGGCCGATCTCGTGATCGACGGCACCGACAACTTCCCGGCGCGTTATCTCAGCAACGACGCCTGCGTCCTCGCCGGACGCCCCAACGTCTACGGATCGATCTCCCGCTTCGAAGGCCAGGCGAGTGTCTTCGATGCCGCGCGCGGCCCCTGCTACCGCTGCCTCTTCCCCGAGCCGCCGCCGCCCGGGTCCGTGCCCTCGTGTGCCGAAGGCGGCGTGCTCGGCGTGCTGCCGGGGATCATCGCGACCATCCAGGCCACCGAGGCCGTGAAGTGGTTGGCGGGTATCGGCGAGCCGCTGGTCGGTCGGCTGCTGCTCTACGACGCCCTCGACCTCTCGTTTCGCGAATTTCGGATCCAGAAGGACCCGGAGTGCCCGGTCTGCGGGGTGGCGCCAAGCATCACCGAATTGATCGATTACGAGGTTTTCTGCGGGGTCGAGGTGAGCGACGCCGTGCGGCGGGTGTCCCCCGTAGAACTGGCGGCGCGGCGTTCGGGCGGCGAAGCGGGCCTGCTGCTCGACGTGCGTGAGCCCGAGGAGATCGCCAAAGCCTCGATCGAGGGCGCCGTCGCGATCCCCCTCGGCGAACTCGCAGCACGCCTCGCCGAGCTTGCCGGTTACCGCGAGCAATCCGTGGTGGTGCACTGTCACCGTGGGGGCCGCAGCGAGACCGCGGTGCGTCTGCTTGAAAATGCGGGATTCTCCCGGGTGGAGAGTCTCGACGGCGGCATCGAGGCGTGGTCGCTGACCCTGGACCCCGCGGTTCCACGCTATTAGGAGACTTTGATGGCCAAGAGCAAGATCCCCAACGCCCTCGAGCGGCGACACCTGATGGAACGCCAACTGGGAAGCACCCAGGCGCTCGCGATTGGCGAAGCCTATCTCGCCGAAGGCCGCTCCCTCGACGCCGTGGCATTCCTGGTGAAGGCCGAAGCGGTCTCGGCGCTCGACGCGCTGACCGAAGAAGCCGTGCAGAACGGCGACGCCTTCCTGCTGCGCAACATCGCCGAAACCCGCGGCATCGAATTCGATGGCGCGACCTGGGAGCGGGTGGCGGATGCGGCTTCGGACGCGGGAAAGGACCTGTACGCCGAACTCGCGCGGACCCAGGCCCAGCGCTGCCACGATTGAGGTCTCGGGCGATGCCGCTGCGCCCGCTGCCCCGGATCGAGATTCGCAACGCGCGCTGTCACAACCTCCGGGGCTTCGACTGCGAGTTTCCGCTGGGCGCGATGACGGTGGTGACCGGCGTTTCGGGCTCGGGAAAGTCGAGCCTCGCCTTCGACACGCTCTACGCCGAAGGGCAGCGGCGATTCGTGACGTCGCTCTCGACCTATGCCCGCCAGTTCCTCGAGCGGCTGCCGCGACCGGCGGTGGATTCGATCTCGCATCTGCCGCCGGCCATCGCCATCGAAAGACGCAATCGCGCGGCGAGTGATCGCGCCACCGTCGGCACCGCCAGCGAGGTGATCGACTCGCTTCGCGTGCTTTTTGCCCGGTGCGGGCAGATGCGCTGCCCCGAATGCGAAACCCGGGTCGTGACCGGGGGGGCCGTCTCGGTGGCCGAACGCCTGGAGGCGCGTTTCGATTCCCAGCGCATCCAGTTGGCGGCTCCCTTTGGTCGCCACGGGGTCGCCGGGGACGCCGTCGCCTACCGCGATCGAATGGCGGCCGCGGGGCATACCCGGGTGCTCGACCTCGAGAACCGGGTCGTCGATTGGAGCGCGGCGTCGCCGTCCGAGGTCGAGAGCCTGCTCGCCGGCGGGCTGCTGCTGGTGGACCGGCTCGTGCCCGATCGGGGAGCCGGGCGACGACGCCTGCTGGAGGCCGTCGAAGTCGCCTTCGATCTCGGCGCGGGCGAGGTCGTGGTGGTCGACGCCGCCGGGCACCGCGAGAGCCTGCGCGATGCCTTTGGCTGTCCCGGTTGCGGGACGTCCTATCCCGAGATCTCGGTCGAGCTGCTGTCCTTCGATCGTCCAGCGGGCGCCTGTGGCACCTGCCATGGTCTGGGCCGCGTTCCGGTCCTCGACCTCGAACGCGTCGTTCCCGACCCAGGCCGCAGCCTCGAAGGCGGAGCGGTGGCACCTTTTGAGAGCGCGACGGGCCGCGAGCCCCGCTACGAGATGCTGCGCCACGCCAGCGCGCGCGGCATCTCCGGGGACCGGGCGTTCTCCGAACTGTCGGACTCGCAGCGCGAGTGGGTCGTCGAGGGCGATGGCGTCGATTGGAAAGGGGTGCGCGGGTTCTTCGCCGACCTTGCGAAGACGCCCCAGCGTCGCGCGGCACGCACGCTGATTGCGCGTTACCGGCGCTTTGCGGTGTGCCCGGAATGCCAAGGGACCCGGCTTTCGCGGGAGGCCCGCAGCGTCGAAGTCGAGGGCCAGTCGCTGGCGGCCATCGCACAGCGATGCCTTGCGGAAGTGGCGCAGTGGGTTTCGAAGATCGAGCCGCCGACCGACGACGCTCCGGTGCGCCAGACCCTCCTGCGTCTGCGCGCTCGCCTCGCCGACATGCAGGCGGTGGGACTCGGTTACCTCGGACTCGATCGCTCGCTGCAGACGCTCTCCGGCGGCGAGGCCCAGCGCCTGCAACTCGCGACGGCGCTGGGCGGCGGCCTGCGAGGAGTGCTCTACGTGCTCGACGAGCCCTCGGTGGGGCTGCACCCGCGCGATCGCGGCCAATTGCTCGCGGTGCTGGCGTCGATCCGCGCGCGCGGAAATACCGTGGTCATCGTCGAACATTCGCCCGAGGCGCTGGCGGCGGCGGACCACGTA
>CAJXIC010000058.1 GCA_913054385.1 uncultured Pseudomonadota bacterium | reverse complement strand
GCCCGGGTGAGGCGCTCCGCCAGAGCGTCGCAAAGGGGCCTGCGCGCCCTGAAGCGCGAGTTCGACCCCAAGGGCGTGCTCAACCCCGGCGTGCTCTTTGACCCGGAGACGTAGCGCGCGGACCCCGTTCCCGGGACCGATCCGAAACCTTTGCCGTCCCGGGGTGCGTAGCGGTACCCTGCGCCGCCATGGCTCGTATCAACGACGACTACCGCAAGCTCCAGGCCGGCTACCTCTTCCCTGAAATTGGCAAGCGCACCCGCGAATTTCAGGCGGCGAACCCCGCAGCGGAGTTGATCCGACTCGGCATCGGCGACATCACCCTGCCGCTGGTGCCCGCGGTGGTGGAGGCGCTGCGGGAGGCCGCCAGCGAAATGGGACGCGACGACGGTGTCCACGGCTACGGGGACGAGCAGGGCTACGCCTTCCTGCGAGAGGCCATCTGCGAGCACGACTACGCGGCGCGCGGAGTCGCCATCGCCCCGGAAGACGTCTTCGTCTCGGATGGTTCGAAGCAGGACAGCGGCAACATCCAGGAAATTTTTGGTCGCGCCTGCCGGGTGGTGGTCACCGACCCCAGCTATCCGGTCTACGTCGACACCAACGTGATGGCCGGCCGCAGCGGCGAAGCGACGCCGAGCGGCCACTACGAGGGCATCGACTACCTCGCCGCCACGGCCGAGAACGGCTTCTGCCCCGGTCCGCCCGAGCACGCAGCCGACCTCGCCTACTTGTGTTCCCCCAACAACCCGACAGGCGCCGTGGCCTCGCGCGAAAACCTCGAAGCCTGGGTGGCCTGGGCCCGTGCCAGCGATGCCATCTTGATCTTCGACGCGGCCTACGACGCCTTCATCCAGGACGACGCCCTGCCCCACTCGATCTATGAGATCGAAGGCGCAAAGGAATGCGCCATCGAGATGCGAAGTTTCTCGAAGCGCGCGGGCTTCACCGGGGTGCGCTGCGCCTATACAGTGGGTCCGGGCGGGTTGGTCGGCACGGATGCCGCCGGCGTCGCCGTTTCGATTCGCGACCTCTGGAGTCGGCGCCACGCCACCAAGTTCAACGGCACGCCCTACGTGATCCAACGCGCCGCCGCGGCGGTCTTTGGCGAAGCCGGGAAGCAGCAGACGGCGGAGCAGGTCGCCTATTACATGCAGAACGCCCGCCGCATCCGCGAAGCGCTCGGGGCCGCGGGCTTCGACGTCTTCGGCGGAGAACACGCTCCCTACATCTGGATGCGCACACCCGAAGGGCTCTCTTCCTGGGACTTCTTCGACCAGCTGCTCGCCAAGACCTCTGTCATCGGCACCCCCGGCTCGGGCTTCGGCCCCGCTGGCGAGGGCTACTTCCGACTGTCGGCGTTCAACTCGCACGCCAACGTCGACCTGGCCATCGAACGCATCCGCGGAAGCTTCGCGGCCTGAGACCGAGAGCGCATTACCGGCCCTGGCGGCGGCGGCGATCCACCTCGTAATCCTCGAAGTTCCCCTCGAACCATTCGACGTGGCCCTCGCCCTCGAAGGCGAGGATGTGGGTGGCGATGCGATCGAGGAACCAGCGATCGTGGGAGATCACCACGACACAGCCCGGGAACTCGAGAAGGGCTTCCTCGAGCGCACGCAGGGTGTCGACGTCGAGATCGTTGGTGGGCTCGTCGAGGAGCAACACGTTGCCGCCGCTGGCCAGCAGCTTCGCCAGGTGCAGGCGGTTGCGTTCGCCCCCCGAAAGATCCCCCACGCGCTTTTGCTGATCGGGGCCCTTGAAGTTGAAGGAGGCGACATAGGCGCGCGAGGGCACGTCGCTGCGGCCGATCTTCATCAGATCCACGCCGCCGCTGATCTCCTGCCAGACGCTGTGCTCGCCCACCAGCGCATCGCGGTCCTGGTCGACGTAGGCCAGTTGCACAGTGTCGCCGAGGCGCAGTGCCCCGTCATCGGCCTTCTCCTGCCCCACGATCATGCGAAAGAGCGTGGTCTTCCCGGCGCCGTTGGCGCCGATCACCCCGACGATGCCCCCGGGCGGGAGCGAGAAGTCGAGTTTCTCGATCAGCACGCGACCGTCGTAGCCCTTCGAGAGCCCCGTCGCCTCGACCACCAGGTCGCCGAGGCGCTCGGGCGTGGGGATCGCGATCTCGACCTTCTCCGGGATCCCCTGGCGCGCTTCGCTGTCGGCCAACAGCTTTCCGTAGGCCTGGATGCGGGCCTTGCCCTTGGCCTGGCGGGCGCGCGGGCTCATGCGGATCCAATCGAGTTCGCGCTCGAGCGTGCGCGCCCGGGCGCTCGACTGCTTCTCTTCCACCTGGAGTCGCTTTGCCTTCTGCTCGAGCCACGAGGAGTAGTTCCCCTTCCAGGGGATGCCGCGACCGCGGTCGAGTTCGAGAATCCAGCCGGCGACGTTGTCGAGGAAATAGCGATCGTGTGTCACCGCCACGACGGTGCCGGGGAACTCCTTGAGCGTCTTCTCGAGCCAGGCCACGGATTCGGCGTCGAGGTGATTCGTCGGCTCGTCGAGCAGCAGCATGTCAGGCTTCGAGAGCAGCAAGCGGCACAGCGCCACGCGCCGGCGCTCGCCTCCCGAAAGCACCGCCACGTCGGTGTCGCCGGGCGGACAGCCGAGAGCCTGCATCGCGATTTCGACGGTGCGATCGAGTTCCCAAGCGTCGGCGGCGTCGATCTGATCCTGCACCTTCGCCTGCTCGTCGAGCAGCGCCGTCATGGCGTCGTCGTCCATCGGCTCGGCAAAGCGAGCACTCAAGGCTTCGAAACGCTGGAGCAGCGCACGGGTCTCGGCCACGCCCTCCTCGACGTTGCCGAGGACGTCCTTATCGGGGTCGAGTTGCGGCTCCTGGGGCAGGAAGCCGACGCGGATCCCCGGCGAGGGGCGCGCTTCGCCGAGGAAATCGGTGTCCTCGCCGGCCATGATCCGCAGCAAGGTGCTCTTGCCCGCGCCGTTGTGCCCAAGCACGCCAATTTTCGCGCCGGGCAGAAACGCCAGGGTGATCTCGTCGAGGATCACGCGGTTGCTGCCGACGACCTTGCGCAAGTCCTGCATGGTGAAAACGAATTCGTGGGCCAAAGGGGGCCTCCAATGGTGGGGAGCGCTTCGCTGCCGCCCGCGGTGAAAGGGGTGAAGCGCGAAGGCGCGCGAGTCTACCGCCCAGACACCGGCAGCGCCCCCGCCTCGGGGAGCACTTCGCCGTCGCGATACAAAACGCGGTTGGTACGGAGCGAGGGCACCCGCGGCCCGGGCGTCAGGATGCCCACGAGGTTCAGCGGGTCGACCCCCGAGACCTCGACGACTTCGCCCGAAAGCGGCATTCGACGGGTGCGCCGAAGCGCGTCGACGGCTCCCGGCAGCGCGTACTGCTCGCCGACGAAGCCCGCCACGAAACGACCCCCTCGGATCACACCGCGCGCTTCCATGCGACGGAACGCCCACAGTAGATCGCGCCAGGGGAGCGAAATCGATTCGCGCGCCAACAGGTCACGAAACACCACGCCCCAGCGCGCCAGCAATTGTTCGGCCACGGCTTCGGCCAGTTCGTCGGGGTCAAAGGTCTCGGCGGGGGCAGCCGGGATCAACGACCAGCGACCATCGACACCGCCGCGATCGCGCCCACGGCTGCCACGCCGCAGACCCCGCCGGGAGCGAGCCCGCAGGCGCCGCCGCGCATCGCGCGCCCGCGCGGCAAAGAGCGTACGGACGGCCTGAAAGGAATCGGCGTGGACGAGCCCCCGGGCCACGAGATCCCAAAGACCCCGTTCGACTTCGATCGGCAAGCGACCGGTGGCGACGATGAGGTCGGCCTGGAAGAGCGCACCGCGCTCTCGTAGCACGTTGAGGCAATCGAGCCCGGGCCCCGGCGGAGGATCCGGGGGCCAGGTGTCGCCGCGGGCGACGCGCAGCCACCAATCGACGTCGGCGCGCAGGGCCAGGCCGAGGGGCGTGGCCCGGGAGGGCGACGCGCTGCTTCGGGGCTTCGCATCGCTGGCCCGCTCGGTCGGCGCGAAGCGTCCCCAGGTGACATCGCCCGAGAGGCACAGGCCATCGAGCCACGAAGGCCGGAAATTTTCGACACGGGCCGGGAATACCGCATCCTCCCAGCCACCGGCGGCCACTTCGAAACCCTGCATCTGCTCGACCACCGCGAGCACGCCGCGCTTCCCCTCGCGCTTGGTATCGGGGGTGGCGTGTTGCCAGCGCAGCAGGAAGCGCAGGAAGTCGCGCGCACTCACCGGCTCAATCTCGCGGCGCAGGCGCTCCCGGGTGTAGAGGTGGATACGCGTCAGCAGGCGCCGCGCACAGAACTGTTCGCCGCCTTCTCGTTTTAGATCGGGTTCGCGTTTCCCGTCGGGTTCGCGTTTCCCGTCGGGTTCGAAATCGCCGCGCAGGACGAAACCCTCGGCTTCGAGCTGCGCCAACCCCAGGCCGATCGCCGCGAGCGGCAACTGGGTCCACTCGGCCAGTTCTTCGGGTGTGAGCGGCCCGCGCAGATCGAGATGCCCGCGCAGGGTTTCGCGCGCCGCGGCCTCTTCGTCGGCCGGGGGCGCGAAGGCACTCGAAAACTCGGGGCCCGCGCCGGGTTCGATGGGCGCCTCCGGGAAGAGAAACTCGACGTGCGCGCGGCGCTCCGCGGCCAACCACATCGCCCCAGCTCCGGGCTCGACGCTGCCCGCCCTCCCGCTCGAAACGAGTTCGCGAAAAAAACCCTCCCACGAAGCTTCGGGCCGCAGGACGATCACGCCGAGCAACACGTCGTGGAGTTCGTCGGCAGAGCGAAGCTGGGGCCAGGCCTCTTCGCGCACCCTGGCGATGGCCTCGGGGTCGAGGCGACCGAGTTCGCGCGCCGCCACGGGTAGGCCACGGCGCAGCACCACGGCGCGCGTCCGGCGCTCTTCGAGCGGAGCGTCGTCGAGGAAGGTGTAGGGACGCGCGGTCAAAATTTCGTGGGCCAGCGGCGACGGCTCGGTGGTGTCGGCGAAGATCACGTCGATGCGACCACTTTCGATACCCTCTACCACCTCGCGCAGCCCGTCGATATCCATCGCCTCGTGCAGGCAATCGTGGAGGGTCTGCCGCACCAGCGGGTGGTCGGGGATCTCAATGGGACCGGCCTGGTGCTCCTGGCAGGCGGCAAGGCCGGGGAAGACAGCCGCCATCAGGTCGTCCGCCTCCATGCGCTGGATCGGCGGCGGATTTCGCTTCCCGCCGCGATGGCGCAGCACCGCCAGCGAGCGATTCAGGTTCCAGCGCCAGCGCGCGGTGAACATCGGCGACGCGAGCACCGCCTGGGAGAGCACGTCTTCGAGGCTCTTGGAGTTCAGAAAGCGCGGTACGTCCGCCAGCGGAAAACTGTGATGCGGCCCGAGCGAGAGCACCACTGCGTCGTCGTTCGCCGCCGCCTGCAACTCGAAATTGAAATTTCGACAAAAGCGCTTGCGCAGCGCCAGGCCCAGGCCGCGATTGATGCGACCGCCCAGCGGCGAGTGGACCACCAACTGCATGCCGCCGGCTTCGTCGAAGAAACGCTCGATCACCAGCGAACGACTCGTCGGCAGGCATCCAAGGGCCGTCTTCGCGACCGCCAGGTAGGTCACCACCTGTTTCGCGGCGTCCTCACCGAGCCCGCACTCCCGAACCAACCATCCGACGGCGGCGGCTTCGCCGCCGCGTTCGAGCGCTTCCCCCACGCCCGCGCGCAACTCCGACACGGCCTCGGAGAGTTCGCGGGTTCGCGCGGGTGCTTCCCCCAGCCAGAAGGGGATCGTGGGCGGCGCGCCGCCAGCATCCTCGACCCGCACGACGCCGGCCTCGACGCGCTGGATTCGCCAGGAAGTACTGCCGAGCAGGAAGATGTCGCCCCGCATGCTCTCGATCGCCCAGTCTTCGCTGACCGTTCCGACGAAGGTGTCACCGGGTGACGCCACGACGCGGTAGTCCGCGGTCTCCGGAATCGCGCCGCCGGAAGTGAGTGCGGCGAGGCGCGCGCCCCGGCGACCTCGCACCACCCCGTTGACGGCGTCGCGATGCAGGTAGGCGGCACGGCGCCCACGGCCGGTGACGATCCCCTCGGAGAGCAGCACGATGATCTCGTCGAACTCGGCCCGCGTGAGCGCCGCGAAGGGGGACGCCCGTCGGAAGAGCGCGAAGAGGTCTTCTTCCTTCCAGTCTTCGGCGGCACAGGCGGCCACGATCTGCTGGGCCAGGATGTCGAGGGGCGCCGTCGGCGGCTCGATGGCATCGAGACACCCCGAGCGCACACCGCGCAGCAGCGCGCTGCACTCGACGAGTTCGTCGCGGGTGAGCGGATAGAGACAACCCTTCGGCGTCGCGCCCAGGCAGTGCCCCGAGCGACCGACGCGCTGGATGAAAGTGGCAAACGAGCGCGGCGAACCGACCTGGCAGACCATTTCGACCGGACCAATGTCGATTCCGAGTTCGAGCGACGCCGTGGCGACGAGTACCCGCAGTTCGCCGGCACGCAGTTGCGCCTCGACCCGCAGGCGGCGATCGCGAGAGAGACTGCCGTGGTGCGAGGCCACCGCCCGGGCGCCGAGTTTCTCTTCGAGCTTCTCGCCCAGTTGGTGCGCGAGCCGCTCGGCCATGCGCCGGGTGTTGACGAAGACGAGGGTGGTGCGGTGCTTTTCGACGTGGGCCGCAATGCGCTCGAGGACGTCGTCGAGTTGCTCCGCCGAGGCCACCGCCTCCATCTCGCCCTCCGGAAGTTCGAGCGAGAGATCGAGTTCGCGGCGGTGGCCCACGTCGACGATCTCGCACCGGGGGCTGCCATCGGGTTCCGAACGGCCCTCCCCCGCCCCTACCAGGAAGCGCGCAATCGTCTCGATCGGACGTTGGGTGGCCGAGAGGCCGACGCGCACCGGACGCTCCCGGGAGAGGGCGTCGAGACGTTCGAGGCTGAGCGCTAGATGAGAGCCACGCTTGTCGCGGGCCACCGCGTGGATCTCGTCGACGATCACGGTGCGCACTCCGCAGAGGATCGCCCGGCTGCGCTCGGCGGTGATCATCAGGTAGAGCGATTCCGGCGTGGTCACCAGCAGATGGGGCGGACGGCGCAGCATCGCCGCGCGCTCGCTTGCCGGGGTGTCGCCGGTGCGCAGGGAGACCTTCAACTCGGGCAGGTCGATCCCCATTTCGCGCGCGACTTCCCGGATCTCGAAGAGCGGAGTCTGGAGGTTCTGTTGGATGTCGGCAGCGAGGGCTTTCAGCGGCGAGATGTACACCACCTGGGTCTGGGCCGGAGCCGGACCATCCGGGCGCAGGCAGAAGCGCTCGCCCTCGCGGAGCAGGCGATCGATGCACACGAGAAAGCCGGCGAGGGTCTTTCCGGTACCCGTTGGGGCGGCGATCAGGGTGTCGCGTCCGCGGGCGATCGCCGACCAGCCGGCCTCCTGGGGAGGGGTCGGGCCTTCGGGGAAGCGCCGCTCGAACCAGCAACGCACGGCAGGGTGAAAAGAGTCGAGCCCGTTCATTGCGTCGCCTTGAAACTAGCAGAGCGCCGCTTTCCATCCGAAACTAGAGCGCCGCCCCCCCCGACCGCGAGGAGCCCCTTGGAAATCTTCCTGCTACGCCACGCCCAGCCCGACTGGGAGCCCGACGACTGCGCGGTCGACGACCCGGCGCTCACGGCCCTCGGCCGCGAGCAGGCGCAGCGCTCTGCGGACGCGCTGGCGAGCCTCGACTTCGATGCCCTCTACGCAAGCCCCCTGCTGCGATCGCAACAGAGCGCCGCCCCTCTCGAGAAGGCTCTCCAGCAGAAGCCGGTCACCCTTCGCTGGCTGCGTGAAATCGAGTTGCCCTCGCTGGCCGGCAGGAGTAGCGAAGAGGTGACTGCCTATTTCGCAGCGGCACGCAGCCGCGAACTCTCCGCGTGGTGGGACGGGCTCCCCGGCGGCGAATCCTTCCGTCACTTCCAGGACCGCATCGCTGCCGGGATCGAAGCCCTGCTCTCTGACCACCACCGGGTCGAGATCCACGAGCCCGGAGAGTTCCGTCTTTGGCAGTTGCCCGCGGAGACCGAGCGCCTGCTGATCACGGCCCACGAGGGCACCAACGCCGCCATCCTCTCACACCTGCTGGGCCTGCCCGCGGTCCCCTTTGCCTGGATGCGCTTCTCGACGGCGTGGTCGGGCATCACCAAGCTCCGCTCGATCCGGTTTCCCGGAGGCGCGGCCTTCGCCCTCGAGTACTTCAACCGCACCGACCACCTGGCCGACCTCGAGGCCGGCGTCGGGGGGCATTCCCAGTAGTCCGCTGCGAGAAGCCGCCCGCGGCGGCGCGGATCCGCTAGCCGAGCAGCCCCTTCAGTTGTTCGCGCCCGGCAACCCAGATGCTGCGAATGTCGCTCGGACGGATCAACACGATGCGGTGCAAGGGGATCCCCGTGAGCACGCGCACGGCGCCGAGCGAAAGGATCCAGCGCAGGGCGCGCGCGCTCGCCAAGGCCCAGGCGGCACCGGCGATCCCGTAGCTCGGAATCCAGTAGACCAGCAAAGCCACGTGAAGCGTCAGTGTAACCGCCTGGATACCGACTTGCAGTTCGATGCGATTCGCCGACACGAAATAGGGGTAGAGCACCCTGCTTCCCGAGTGGAAGAAGGCCCCCGTCAGCAGGCCTCCCAGGATGGCCACCGCGGGCGCGTAGACATCGCCGTAGAGCCCGGTGATGAGCAAAGAGCCCAGGCCCGACACGGCGATGCAGAGCAGCGCCATCAGCGCGAGGGTCACGCGATGGGTGGTGGCGCTCATCTCGGCGCTGCTCGACTCGCTCTCGCCGGTGATCTTCGGGAGCATCACCGTGCCAATGATCATCGGCAGCGCCGAAAGCTGCTGCACCAGCCCGTCGGCAATGGCGTAGTAGGCGATCTCCTCGGCGGACATCACCGCCGCAATGGCGAAGACCGTCAGGTGGTTCGACGCGTAACCAAGAGCGGTGGCCGATTCGAGTCGGGCTCCGAAGCGCATCAGGCCAGGGGCCAGGCGCAGTCCGTTTCGAAAGTCGGGACGAGTTCGGCTTACGAGGATCACGAGCCCCACCGCGAAGACCAGCACTTCGGAGGCGAAGAGCGCAATCAACGCGCCGCGTACCCCGGCGCTCAACAGGAAGGCCCCGCCGAGAAAGACCAGGCG
>CAJXIC010000057.1 GCA_913054385.1 uncultured Pseudomonadota bacterium | reverse complement strand
ATACGAGATGATCTGGTGACTGGAGTTCAGACGTGTGCTCTTCCGATCTCGCGGCGCGCCCATTCGGCGCGCATGGCGAAGCCGACGGCGAAGCGCGAGTCGATCGCCAGCGCCCGGGCGAGCGAATCGCGTGCCGCGTCGGCGCGCCCGGCCGTGTGGTGGAGGATTGCCAATTGGTAGTGCGCGAGGAGCATCCGAGGTTCCGATTCGAGGGCGCGCTCGGCGTGCATGCGGGCCCCCGCCAGATCGCCCCGCTCGCGCAGTAGCTGGCTGAGTTGCAGGTTCGCGAGGGCGCTTTCGGGGTGGACTTCGAGGGCTCGGGTCCAGAGGCTCGCGGAGTCGCGCCAGGTGTGCAGTTGCTCGCGCGCAGCCACGCCGCTGGCAGCAACAGCGACCAGCGCCAGGGCCAGCAGCACGCGGCTCCGGTGTTGGTGGCGCGGCCAGATGCTCTCGAGGCCCCAGAACAACGCAATCGAGAGCCCCACGTAGGGCAGGTAGGTATAACGATCGGCGATCGACTGCTCGCCCACTTGCACGACGCCGAGGACAGGCGCGAGGCAGATCGCGAACCAGGCAAGTCCCACCAGCAGGAACGGCCGACGACGGCGCTGGTGCACCGCGACGGCGGCCCATAGCACGGGCGGAAGGCAGACCGCGAGCAGCGACAGCGCGTTCCAATGGGAGAGGTCGAGTCTCGGGTGGAAGATGGTGAGGCCGGTGGGCCAGAGGGCGAGCAGCGCGTAACGATCGAGGGAGATCACCGCGTTGAGAGCGCGTTCGAAGAGCGGAAAGCGCTCGACCGTCTGCAGTGCGCCGCCGAGATTCTGGGCGTAGAGCGTGACGGTGGCGGACGCGACGGCGAGCGCCCCCAACGGAAGTTTTTCGAGCAGCAGTGCGCCTGTCGTCTGCGCCGGGGTGCGGCCGGGGGCCGGTCCAGCCATGCCGGGAAAGCGGGCCAGCGGCCAGACATCGAGGAGCAGCAGCACGAAGGGCAGGCTTACGGCCATCGGCTTCGAGAGCAGCGCGGCGACGAAGGCAACGACGACCCAGGTGTAGCGGGCGAAGGACGGCGCCCGGGCGTAGTGGAGGTAGGCGCCCATGGCGGCGAACCAGAAGAGGGCGCAGAGGACGTCCTTGCGCTCAGAGATCCACGCGACCGACTCGACGTGGGTCGGGTGGGCGATGAAGAACGCCGCCACCAGCGCCGAGAGGCCGAGCGCACGCCGGTCGTCTTGACAGCGGCCGGTCATGCGACGAAGGACCACGAAGAGCACGACCCCTGCGAGGGCGTGAAGCCCGGCGCTCATGGCGTGGTGGGCACCGGCGTCGAGGCCGAAGAGACTCACGTCCGCCATGTGCGAGATCCACGTCAGCGGGTGCCAGTTGGAGGCCTTGGTGCGGGTGAAGGCCTTCGCCGCCGACTCGAAGTCGAGGCCCCCCAGCACCAGGCGGTGTTCGGTGACGTAGCGATCGTCGTCGAAATTCACGAAACCGAAGTCGAAGCTCGGGGCGTAGATCGCGAAGCACAGGCCGACAAGGGCGAGCGCCACCGCCGCGTCGAAGCGATCGAGCTTCATCCAGCGAGTATAGACCCGCAGTCGGCTCAAACTTGCAGACGGTCTTTGGAACCCGAGAACCGGTAACGGGGGAGCGGCGGGCGCTAGCCGCCGCCGAGCCGACCCACTAGACTGCCGGCCACTCGAAGGGAGGACAGCATGCTTCTGAAGATCGAAGGCCTCGTTCTGGCGGTGGTCATCGCGGTTGCGGGGGCATCGGTCCTCTCGGGTTGTGGCGAGTCCTGTGTGCAGATCGCCGAGCAGGCGTGCGCTTCCTACTTGAACGACGACCCGGGCAGCGGGCGCAAGTACGACACCTGCTACCGCCAGTCCCTCGCGGAGTGCGGTCACAGCGGCGGCTGAGCCCAGTCGGACGAGCGACGTGAGCCGGGGCTACGCCAGCGCGCTAGTGGGCGTCTTGTTGCTGGCGCTTGGCCTGCGTCTGGCAGCGGCGAATGGCGAACCGTGGCTCGACGAGATCGTCTCGCTGCAGTTCGCCCAGAGCTTTGCGTGGGGCGAACTGGTGTGGGGCGCGGGCGCACGCCACGACAACAACCACGTTCTCAATACGCTCTACCTGCGAGCGCTGTCGGGCGCTCGCGAGCCGCTGGTTCTGCGTGGGCTTTCGATCCTCGCTGGGGTCGCGACGGTGGCGGCGATGACCTGGATTGGCTCCCGGCGATCGCGCAGCGCGGCGCTCGTGGCGGGCGTCCTGGGTGCGGGCACCTACGTGCTCGTACACTACGGCTCCGAGGCGCGCGGCTACGCACTCGCGATGGCGCTGGCGCTCGTGGCCTGGTGCCTGCACGAGCGAGCCCTCCTGCGACCCCAGGCGAGAACCGCGGCGCTCTTCGCCGGGGTGGTCTTCCTGGGGACCCAGGCGCATGCGAGTTTTGGCTTCGTCGTGGCGGCCTGTCTTTTGTGGAGTGCCTTTGCGGTGCGTCCGGCTTCGGAGTCGTCGGCCTTCGGAGTGCGAGAGGCGCTGGCACTTTGGGCGGCGCCGATCGCGATCATCGCGTGGGTCTACTTCGTACAGGTGCGCCCGATGTACTGGGGGGGAGGGGCCGTCTTCGGAACCGGGTGGGCGTTGTGGGCCGCGCTCGGCGAGTGCCTCGGGGTCGCCTACCACCCGGCTGCAGCCTGGCCCGAACGCCTTGCACCCCCGTTGGTGCTTGGCCTGCTGGTTCTCGAAATTTTCCTGCGGCTGCGCGAGCGCGGCTCCGCCGGGATCTTCGACGCGGCGCTCTTCCTGGGGATTCCCCTCGGCACGCTCCTGGTGCTGCGCCCGGAGTTCGTGGTGCCGCGCTACTTCGCAATCGCCATCCCCTTCGCACTCCTGCTGCTGGCGTCGCTTTTTGCGCGGGCCCTGGCTGCCGGGTGGATCGCAAGGGGGGCGGCGTTATGCCTGCTCGCGTTCGCAGTGATCGGCAGCGGCATTCGCGACGCCGGGCTGATCCGAGATGGACGCGGCCACGATGGCGCGGCGTTGGCGCGAATCGTGGCGGAGGGCGAGGGCGGGACGATCCGGATTGCCGCCAATCAACCCGGTTGGTTGCGCGTGCTGGTGCACGGCTACCACGCCCAGAGCTTCCCGAAGGCGCGCTTCGAGGTCTCCGACTTCGAGGCGCCGCCGCGTTCGGGCGGGCCGGCCTGGTACCTCCACCAGAGCTACGCGCGCGGCTTCACGCCAGCGCCCAGTGTCGAGAATGCGGCAGGCCTCCGTTACGCCCTCGTCGACCACTACCCTTTTTCAGGACTCTCTGGATGGCATTCGACACTGTATCGCCGCGAGCCGTGAGGCGACGCACCGTACGGGCACGACCGGGATCGGTCCAGGCGGCGGGACTGATGGCGCTCCTGCTCTGGGGCTGCCAGGTCGTGGGGAGCGCGCCGCTTCCCGGGAGCCGGGACGTAGCGGCGTGTGTCTCGACTTCGCCCGTGACCGATTCGGTCTTCTTGATCGGGGATGCGGGCAGTCCCGAGTTGCCGCGGGAATCCGGCTCCGATCAACTCGTGGAGCCGGTCCTGGTGGCGCTGCATCGAGAGGTGCTGCGCGAAGTCTCGCGAGTCGGATCCCGGCGCGTGGCGACGATCTTTCTCGGCGACAACCTGTACCCCGAAGGCCTGGTGGCGGTGGGCGAGAAGGGACGGCTCGAAGGCGAGCGGATTCTCGAGGCGCAGATCGCCGCGGCGCAGCCGGCGCCGGCGATCTTCGTGGCGGGAAACCACGACTGGGAAGAACAAGGGGTCGCGGGTTGGGAGCGCGTGCTCTCTCAGGGCGCCTTCCTTGGGGAGCAGGGCGATGGGGTGCTGATGTTGCCGCCAGCCGGCTGCGCCGGTCCGGCGACGCGCGATTTTGGTGAACACCTGCGCGTGGTCTTCCTCGATCCGATCGGCTGGCAGCACTCGCTGATCGCGCCCGCTGTCCATGCCAGGCGCTGCCCCAACGTGGGTGCGAAGGCGGTGCTCTACGCCCTGGCCGAAGCCTTTGAGAACACGGAGGGTCGCCATGTGGTCCTGGTACTGCATCATCCGCTGGTGACTGCGGGCCCCCACGGCGGGCACTTCAGCTGGAAGCAGCACCTGTTCCCGCTCACCGATTTCGTGCCGTGGCTGTGGATCCCGCTGCCGGGCGTGGGCTCGATCTACCCGATTGCCCGCCAGCTCGGCATCAGCGTCTCCGACACATCGAGCGGTCCCTACCGTGGCTTCGTGCGCGGAATCTACCGCGCGTCGCGGCCCACGGTTCCGGTGCTGGTGGCGGGGGGGCACGAGCACAGTCTGCAAGTGCATCGCGACGTGGTGGGCCTGATCTACGCCGTCAGCGGGGCGGGCAGCACGAAGAAGGTGAACCGCGTGGAGCAGAGCGAAACGGCCTTGATGGCCGCCGCCGTGCCGGGTTTCATGCGGCTCGACGTCCGCGCAGACGGTTCCCTCGAGCTGACCGTGCTCGAGGTCGAAGCCGGGGGTGGGGTGGCCTCCCGCTTCCGGCAGTGTGTTGCGCAAGGGGCCGCGCCTTCTGGCGGGCGGTCCTCGCGAAGCGCTGCATTTGCAGCGCCCGCCGGCTGATAAGACCCGGCGCGTCTCGCTCTTTTGCGCCGGGAGCCCTGTCAAAGCTCACGCGGCGCTGGCACGTCGCTTGCTCCTACCGGTCTACAACAGGATCCCGCAACGGGGTTCTCGGATCGAAGGAGGAGCCTGGATGAGCGAATCGTTGGTGCTGGATCGCGTCGGAGGCGTTTCGGCCGGAATCGGAATCCCCCCCGTGCCCTCGGCGCTGCGCAAGGTGTCGAAGCGTTTCGAGCCGTCGGTCGAGCGGGTCATCGAAGACCCGGACCGCGAACTCGTGGACCGTTGGAAGGCGGGCGATGAGAGCGCCTTCGCAGACCTCGTCGTGCGACACGAGGCGCGCGTTTTCCGGCTGCTGATGGGCATGATGGGCAACCGCGAGGAGGCCGAGGACGTGGCCCAGGAGGCCTTTCTGAGCCTGTACCGGCACGGGAAGAGCTTCCGCAACGAGGCGCGCTTTTCGACCTTCGTCTACCGGGTGGCGGCGAATGCGGCGCTGAATCGACGCCGCTCGCTCGGGCGAGCGCGCACGCGGCTCCAAAGACTGATGCAGAAGCAAGCCGCCGGGGACCACCTGCCCGAGTCGCCCACGGGCCCCGCCGAGGCGCTCGAGGGCGCGCAGACCCGCGTCCAGGTGCAGCGAGCCATCGAGACGCTGTCGCCGCGTATGCGGATGGCGCTGGTCCTCTTCGAGATCGAGGGCCTCAGCTATGCCGAGATCAGTGAGGCGCTCGACCTCGCTCCGGGCACCGTGAAGTCGCGCATCCACCGGGCGCGGGACGCCCTGCGGCGCGAACTGAAGGGGCTCGCGGCGGCGGCGTAGGTGCCGGTGTGCGGTGTTGGGGCGCCGAGCTCGGACGCCCTAGAAGAGCCGCGCCACCAGCACCGCCACGGCCCAGTCGACGCGCAGGATCCGCTCGCCGAGGTCGACCGGCTGGGCGCCGGCGGCTTTGATCGCGGCGAGTTCGAATTCGTTCCAGCCCGCCTCGGGGCCCACCAGCAAGAAGTGGGGACCGCGGACACCGCGCGGGCAAGTTTGCGGAGCGCCTGCCTGGGCGACGAGTCCCTGGCAGTCGGCGAGGCGTCCGGGCAGGAAGTTCTCGGCAAAGGGTCGAAAGTGCGGGTGCAGTTGGACGCGGGGGAGGCCGGTGTCGCGCGCCTGTTCGAGGCCGAGTTCGAGCTGATCGCGGATGGCCGCGGGCCGCAAGCTGCGACTCTGCCAGAAGCTGCGATGGCTGCGGGCCGACGCCACCACGTGGATTTCCTTGATTCCCAGAAGTGCGGCCCCGTAGAGCACGCGGCGAAGAATCGGCGGGCGGGGCAGCGCCACGGCGAGCGCTGCGGGCAACGGGGGCGGCGGCGGGCCTCCCCACTCGATCTCGACTTCGAGGATCTCGTCGTCGATGCGCAGGATGCGACCCTGGCCCAGGTCGCCGTCGATCTGGCCGACGCGCAGGGTGTCGCCAACCACCCGCTTCTGGACGTCGCGCACGTGTTCGAGCCGGCGGCCCCCGAGCCGCGCGCGGGCTCCTTTGGCGTCGAGTTCGCTGGCATCGACGAGCAGGATGTTCACGCGGGCCAGCATATCGCGAAGCCCGTGTGCGGGGCGTTCGTTCTGGGCCTCCGCTACCGTGATCGCGATGGCGACCCGCGCTGGACACGGATGGTGGCCCTACCTCGGACCCTTCCTCGTGTTCATGGGCTTCACCGAATTGGCCCCGCGGCTGCCCGAGAGCGTCACGTCTGTCGCAACCCTCTTCATAAAGCCCCTCGCCACGGCCGCCTGTGTCTTCTACTTCTTTCGGCAGGGGGCCTACCCCGAACTCCGCGGCTACGCCTGGCGCTCCTTTGGCTGGCTCGTCGATGTCGCAGTCGGTGTGGCCCTCGCCGGCCTCTGGATGGTTCCGTACTTCTGGATCCCGGAACTGCGTCCGGCCGATGTGAGCGGGGGCTTTGACCCCGCGGTACTGGGTGCGGAGTTCGTCCCGGTGGCCATCGCCGTGCGCTTGATCGGCTACGCGGGGGTCACGCCGATCTTTGAAGAACTCTTCATGCGCAGCTTCGTGATCCGGCTGGGCGAGGTGTGGGGATCGGGGGTGGCGCGCCTCGCGCCGGGCACGAAGGGTGTGAGCGCTCGGCTTGCCCGAGGATTCGAGATGCTCGGCGCTGGGCCCGCGCGCGACTTCCGGGAGGTTCCGATCGGCTTCTTCAGTGGGAAGAGCTTCGTCGTGGTGGTCGTCATCTTCACGGTCACCCACGTGCCCTGGGAGTGGTGGGTGATGCTGCCCTGGGCCGTGCTGAGCACGTTGTGGCTCTACCACCGCAAGCACCTGATGGCGGTGGTGTTGCTTCACGCCGGGAGCAACGGGGCGATTCTGCTCTTCGCGGCGGCGCTCGGCGGAACCCTGCCGACGGGCTGGGGCGGGCCGCTGCCGCTCTGGTTCTTCGTCTAAAAAAGCCCCGGCTGCGATCGGCGCGCTAGCTCGGGGTGGCGTGTCCGCGAAAGACCCGGCGCGCGAGTTGCGTCAGGTCCTGGACCCGATCGCGAAGGGCGTCTGGTTTTTCGGCGTCACTGGCCGCGGCGGTTTCAGCGGCGCGCCGTGCCAGCAGGGGAAAGCCGTGGGCTTCTGCTTCCGAGGCGAGTTGCCTCGTCGCATCCGCCAGTCGCGGCCAGCGGCTGCTGGCGACCGCGTCCTGGATCGAATCGATCCGCGCGGTGAGGCCCAACACGAAGCGCGCGATCTCGGGTTGGAACTCGATCTCGCCATCGCGCTCGGAACGCAGCGGTGTGGGCAATTGGCTCGGCACGGGCCAGCGTATCGGCAGAAGGCCCGCGAAACTCAAATCGGCTGGCTGCGCGCCTAGCGAAGCTCACTGAGGAAGAGCGGCAGGGCGAGGGTGTGGCCGTCGCGGTCGGTCAACGTGAGTTGCAACTTGCGCGGGCTGTCGAAATCCGAGAGCAGCCGCGCCGCGTCGGTGCCGGGCTGGATGCGCTCGAAACGCGCCCGGCCACCGCTGAAATCGAGGACGCTTGGGGCGAGCTCGGGGGCGCCGACCACCTGCTTTCGGATCTTCCCGCTGACGATGTCGAAGCGGAAGCCACGATCGCGTCGCAAGCGGGTCTTGAATTCTCGCACCGCGCTGTCCGAGCGTGCGCGGCCCGGCAGCCGCAGTTCGAGATGCACCTGGAGGTTGGGTGCCGGCTGGCCGAGGTCGTCAAAGCAGCGGGTGGCCTTGTCGACTTCCATTTCGACGAAGGCCAGGCGCACCATCGGGATGCGCGTGCGCTGGGGCGAGGGTGTGGCGAGGACATGACGCAGGCCGCGCACCGGTTGGCCTTCGATCTCGCAGATCAACGGTGACTTGTACTGCCCGCGTACCCAGTTGACCGCAAGGCCTCTCAGATCCGGGGGCGCCTGCGCCGCTGCCGGGCCCGCGGCGAAGGCTGCGCATAAGACCCCGAGGGCGAGAGACGTTCGCGTGTTGCGGGCCGCGCGCCGCCGAGTCGCCGGGAGTTCCATACCGAGGAGGCTACCCGAAGGTGGGTTCGGGATCTCGTGCGAGCACGCGTCTGTTTGTTGCGACAGGCGGATCGGGAACAGTGCCGCTGGGGCGAGCGCTTCGAAGGGTGTTCGAGTTGTCGGGTTGGCTCTCGGGACGCGTGCGCGGCTTGTGGGCGCGATCTGCACGCGTGCGCTCTTCGAGAGGGAGGTCGGCTCAGGGAGCGGCGCCGCTCCGGAGTCGCTCGTCGAAGTAGGCGACGGTCTTCTCCAGGCCTTCGCGCAGCGGCGTCTTCGGCTCCCAGCCGAGTTGCTGGCGCGCCAGGGAGATGTCCGGGCTGCGGCGGGTGGGATCGTCGCTGGGCAGCGGGCGGTGCACGACCTCGGAGCGTGAGCCCGTGATTGCGAGGACTTCTTCGGCGAGTTCGAGCATCGAGAACTCGCCGGGGTTGCCGAGGTTCACCGGACCGGTGAATTCGTCGGGCGTGGCCATCAGTCGGCAGAGGCCCTCGATCAGGTCGTCGACGTAGCAGAAGGCCCGGGTCTGGCTGCCGTCGCCATAGATCGTGATCGGTTCGCCGCGCAGCGCCTGGACGATGAAGTTCGAGACCACCCGACCGTCGTCCGGGTGCATTCGCGGGCCGTAGGTGTTGAAGATGCGCGCGACCTTGATCGCCAGGCCGTGCTGCCGGCGGTAGTCGAAGAAGAGGGTTTCGGCGCAGCGTTTCCCTTCGTCGTAACAGGATCGGATGCCGGTCGGATTCACGTGGCCCCAGTAGCTTTCGGTCTGGGGGTGCTCCTTGGGATCCCCGTAGACCTCGCTGGTCGAGGCCTGGAGGATCGGCGCGCGCACTCGACGCGCGAGCCCGAGCATGTTGATGGCCCCGTGGACGCTGGTTTTCGTGGTCTGGACCGGGTCGTACTGGTAGTGCACCGGCGAGGCCGGGCAGGCGAGGTTGTAGACGCGGTCGACCTCCACGAAGAGCGGGAAGGTGACGTCGTGGCGCATCAATTCGAAATTCG
>CAJXIC010000056.1 GCA_913054385.1 uncultured Pseudomonadota bacterium | reverse complement strand
AACTGCACCCATTCGTAGCCCTGGAACAGAACGAAGAACGAACCCAGGAGCACGGCTGCGAGCAGCGCCTTCTCGGCCCCCTCCTTATGCGACTGGATGCGCCGGTGTGCGAGGTAGAGGGCAACACCGCTGAGGAGCAGCACCACGGTATTGGCGGCAGTCGCCTCGATCGGCAAGCGGGGCTGGCCGGGCGGCGGCCAGATCGGCGCCGATGCCTTGATGATCAAGAAGCCACTGATCATCCCGCCGAAGAGGATCGTCTCGGTGGTGACAAAGAGCAGCATCCCGAGCACCCCGTTGGGGATGATCGGCATGCGCCGCGCTTCGGCGGCTACGCGGAGAGATCCGCTGCGTCGGTTGGCGGCCAAAGAGTGACCCCCTCTCGTGTTCGAGGGACGAGTGTGGGCGAAAAAAAGACGGGCGCGGGTGCGGCTACTCGGGCTGTCCCAGCCAGCTCGGCTTCACCCACTGGGTGCCTTCGGCGTTCATCACGTCGGGGGCGACCGCGGCGAAGAAGAGCAGCATGAAGACCAGCGACGTCATCACGATATAGCCGACGAAACGCGGTTCCAGCGTGATGTGCATGAAGTGCTTCGCCACCATCCAGGCCTTGACGCAGGCGATCCCGAAGGCCGTCACCATCGTGAGCCAGAAGATCTCGAGAAAAGGCCCTGCCACACTGACGGCGAGCAACCCCACCAACCAGGCCCAGATCTTCACGTAGTTGGTTTCAACGTGCCCTTCCCCGTGGCCATCGCCGGTTTCTGAAATCGCTTGGCTTTGTTCAGACATGGTGACCCTATTTCGCGATGTAGAGGAGCGGGAAGAGGAAGATCCAGACGAGATCGACAAAGTGCCAGTAGATCCCGATCAGCTCGACGCGGTGGAGTTCCCGGTTCTTCGCCGCGGCCACCGCAACGATCCCCATGATGATGGCACCGGCGATCACGTGGGCCGCGTGCAGACCCGCCGCGGTGTAGTAGAACGACCAGAAGGTGCTCGACGTGATCGTGTAACCCAACTCAATTTCGTGGGCCCACTCGAAGCCCTTCACCGTCACGAAGGTCACGGCGCCGAGGATCGTGAGCCAGAGCAGCTTCGCCGCCTTTGGCCCGTTGCCCTCGCTGGCGGCCTTGTGGGCCAGCACCGCCGACAAGCTCGACGAGAGGAGCACGAGGGTGTTGAAGGCGCCTATCCAGGTGTTGGTGTGCGCGGCCTGCTCGCCCCAATCCGAATGGGCGAGGCGGTGCATGATGTAAGACGCCAGGAGACCGCCAAAGATCACGATCTCCGACACCACCACCCACCAGACCGCGAGCTTGCCGGTGGGCATCCCCGCGGCGGAGCGTGTGGTTGCAATCGGTCGGTCTGACATCGCTCGGTTCGACTCCGGTTCTGGACCCGTTCGGGTCGTGGGTTTCAGTCTGGGGCGTTTCCAGCTGGCTGTTCGGGCGGCTCGCTCTAGGTGGGCTCGTTCTGGGGCCAGTAATCCTTCTCACGTCCGGGGACGCTGTACTCGTAGGGGCCGCGGTAGACGGTCGGCATTTCCGAGGGCGGCCAGTTGCCATGGGGCGGCGGCGACTCGGTCGTCCACTCGAGCGAGTTCGCCTTCCACGGGTTCTTCTCAGCCTTCGGGCCGCGAATCATGCCGTTGACGAAGTTGATGAGGAACACCAACTGGAAGGCCAGCATCACCAGCAGCGACATCGTGGCGAAGACCCGCATGTCCTGCATCCCGGGAGTCATCAACTCGGGGAAGTGGCTGTAGTCGTAGATCCGACGGTGCTGCCCTGCCGTACCCAGCACGAAGAGCGGGATGAAGATCATGTTGAAGGGAATGATCGTCCCCCAGAAATGCACCTTGCCCCAGAAGTCGCTCATCATCTTTCCGAACATCTTCGGGAACCAGTAGGTCACCCCCATATAGAACCCGATAATGGCGATTGGGAAGAAGGTGTAATGGAAGTGCGCGAGCACGAAGTAGGTGTCGTGGAAGTAGACATCCGCACCACTCGCCCCCAGGAAAATCCCGGTCACGCCGCCGATCAGGAACTCGGCGATGAACGAAAGCGCCCAGAGCATCGGCGTGGTGAGCGAGATCCGGCCGCCGTAGAGCGTGGCGATGTAAACGAACATCAGCTCGGCGATGGGGATCGAGATGAGCAGCGTCGTCACCGTGAAGATGTTCGCCATCCGCGGGTCGATCCCCGAGATGAACTGGTGGTGCGCCCAGACAGTGAAGCTCAGCACTCCCGTCCCGAAGACGGTGTAGAGCACCGTGCGGTAGGCGAAGAGCTTCTTGCGGGCAAAGGTGGTGATGATGTCGGCCACCATGCCCAGCGGCGGCAAGAACACCACGTAGACCTCGGGGTGTCCGAAGAACCAGAAGAGGTGCTGCCAGAGCACCGGGTCTCCGCCGCGGGTCGGATCGTAGAAGGCGGTGCCGAGGTTCTGGTCGAAGAGCAACATGATGGCGCCGGCGAGCAGCGGGCCCACCGAGGCCATGAAGAGCACGCTGGCGATGACGATCATCCAGACCACGATGGGGATGTCGTTCATCTTCATGCCCGGCGCGCGCGAGTTCATCGTGGTGGTGATGAAGTTGATGCCGCCCAGCAGGAAGGCCACGAACTCGAGGCCCACGGCCCCGATCCATAAGCTCGAGCCCAATGGTGTGAGATTATATTGTGGTTCGGATGAGAGTGGTGGGTAGGCCACCCACGAGCCGCCGAAGCCACCTCCTTCGACAAAGAACGAGGAGATCAGCACGAGCGCCGAGAGCAGGAAGATCTGGTACGAGAGGCGATTGATCTTCGGGAAGACCATGTCGTCGCAGCCGATCATCAGCGGGATCACCAGGTTGCCAAAGGCCGCCAGGATGATCGGCATCGCGACCCAGAAGATCATGATGGTGCCGTGGTTGGTGATCAGCGAGTTGTACTCACCCGGCGACACCACGCCGAAGAACGGGATGTCCATGCCCGGGAAGGCCAACTGCATCCGGAAGGCGTAGGCGAAGAAACCGCCGATCAACGCCATCGCGATGCCGGTGAAGAGGTACTGCTTCGCGATCATCTTGTGATCGGTCGAAAACAGGTACTTGCTGGCGAAGCTCTGCTCGTGGTGCCCGTGCTCGTCGTGAGCGAGTTCCGGGGTCGCCGGAATCGATTCCGCCATCGTTACTCCCCTCCGGCGTGAGGCGTCGCTGCCGACGCGAGAGACATCGTGGAATTTTCAGCCACCCAGGAAGCGTAGTCCGCGGCGTTCTTTACGTGGACCGTGCCGCCCATGAGGGCGTGCCCCACGCCGCAGAGTTCGGCGCATTGGATGTCGAAGCTGCCCGTCAGCGTCGGCTCGAACCAGCCGGTGATCAAGCGGCCGGGGATCGCGTCCTGCTTCAGGCGCCACACCGGCACCGAGAAGTCGTGGATCACGTCCAGCGACTCGAGCTTGTAGTGGTAGAGGGTGTCGACCTGCACGGTCAGCTCGTTGATCGTGGTGATGTCGTCGGCCGTGCCCATTTCGCCATCGGCACCTTCGTGGACGAAGGTCCAGGCCCACTGCTGACTGATAATCCGGACCTCGGCCTGGGCCGGCGGCAGATCCTGCTTGATGTCGTACCAGACCCAAATCGCCCCCACGAGAATGAAGATGTCGCAGACCAGCACCAGAACGTGGGGGATGGTGATCCAGCGCTTCTGGCTCTTCTCTTCACCGCTGATGTACTGGCCGGGGACGCCTTCCTTCTTCCGGAATCGGAAGATCAGCCAGAAGAAAACGACTTCGCACAAGACGAACCAGAACCCGACGATCCAGAGGATCATGTTCACGAGGAGGTCGATTTCTCCGGCGTAGCTGGAGCCTGCCGGAACAAGGCTTTCGATCATCTAGCGGTCCTCAGAGAATGAAGAGGAAAACGCAGGCGATAAAGGTCCCGATGCCCACCATCGAGACGAGGAAAATCCGCCGTGCCAGGTCTTCGGAGCTGTATTCCTTGCCCATCGTGTCCTCAGTTTCCGTTCTGCGTCGCGGGCTTCAGGGTGACGATGTGGGCGACCACGTCGCGGATCGCCTGGTCGTTCGCAAGCATGTTCGACATGCCCCGCATCAGCACCGCGGGGCCGTTTAGCGGGTTCGAGCCGCGAATGCCCTGCTTGTATTCCTGCAGTTCGGTCACCAGATACCAGTCGCTGGTGCCGGCCAGGCGGGGCGCGTTCAAGAGCTGCTTTCCCTCGCCGGCGGCGCCATGGCACTGCTGGCAAGTGGCGTAGAGCGCCGCTCCCTTCACAGCGTCTCCGCCGGTCACCTCGGGAGCCGGAAACACCTCGGGAAGGCTCGCGATGTAGGCCGAGACGGCCTCGATCTTCTCGGCGTCCGTGCCGCCGTAGTCCGACGTGAGCGAGCGCGCCATCGGGTACATGCGCAGGCCGCCCTTGTCATCGGCGTGCAGGCCCCGGGTCCCCGCCTTGAAGTTCTCGAGCTGCGACGTCACGTACCACTCGTCCATGCCGGCGATCGAGGGCGCGAGATAGAACGAACGGCCCCCGCCGTCCGCACCGTGGCACTGGGCACATTGTTCGTAGAGTTCTTTGCCGACCTCGAGATCGGCCGCACCCGACACGACGGCGAGCGCGAAACTGGCAACGACGCAGCACACAATGGTGGTCCAACGCGTCGCGCGATTCCGGCCAGATTGCATGTGGGTCCCTGTGGTTTCCGCGCCGCGCAAGGTACGCGGGTCGAGAGGCGGTCTCGCCATGCCCAACTCGGGCCTGGTCCGCCTCGATGTGCCCGATCCCGCAACAGAAACCGCAACTCCGGGGATCCGACCGCTGCGTGGAGTAGCCAACTCCAGCCGCATTCTCAAGCGAGACGCGCCCCACCGAGAGCCCATGCAACCCGTTGTTGCAGCAGCCCCTGCGGGAAGCGGGCAACAGCCGGCCTCGCCCGACCGGGGGCGGCGGCTAGGCCCGGGGCAGAACGTAGAGAATGAGGTAGATGAGGACGCCGGTGACCGAAACGTACATCCAGACCGGCCAGCCGATGACCGCCAGGCGTCGGTGTTTCGCGATGCGCCCGCGCAGGCCCAGGGTGATCAGTGCGATCGCGAAGAAGGGGACCGTCATGGCCAGCAGCACGTGGCTCGCGAGCAGGAGCAGGTAGGCCGCCTTCAGCACGCCCGTGACTTCGAGGGTGACGTGGTGGAAACCCTCCTGCCACTTATGCAGCAGGTAGCAGGCCAGAAAAGCGCTGGAGACGACGAACGCCGCGATCATCGTGCGCTGGTGGGCCAGGATCCGGTGCCGGCGAGCCAGCCATCGCCCCCAAGCCAGCAACAAGATGGCCGTCGTGTTCAGCAGGGCGTTCAGGGTCGGCAGAAAGGGGACGTCCATCAAGCGAACCCTACCCCGCCTGCGGGCTCGCCGTCCATCTCAACGGCGCGCGCGGGCAACCCCCGGGCGACCCACGAAACCAGAACGAAAAGCCCTGCCGCTAGAAAGAATGGGTAGGAGACCGACTGGTCGAAGAGCCAACCGGCCAGCGCCGGGCCAAAGACCCGCGCCAGCGCTCCGCTCGATTGAAAGGTGCCCATCGCCAGACCACGGCTCGTGGCGGTGGCGGTGGTGGAGGTGAGGGCCATCATCGAGGGCTGCACCACGGCGCGCCCGATCGCTCCAAGAGCCAGCGCGCCGAGGAGGGCCGTCAGTGCCGACGTCAGCGGCACCCACACAAAGGCGACCGCGCAGACGAGCGTGCCGCTCGCCACGAGTTTGCGCTCGCCATAGCGCGCAGCCAACCGCTTCATGCCGCCTCCCTGGACAGCGCCCATCACGACTGCCATGGCCACGAAGATGAAGGCCACCTGACTCAGGTCGTAGTCGAAGCGTTCGATCATGAAGAAGGCGAAGGTCGCCTCCAATTGCGTGACGCCCACCGAAAAGATCAGCCAGGCGAGACACAGCCGCCTCATGCCGGGCTCGCGCAGCACCGCCAACCGACCGCCCGAAGCCCCGCTCGCAGGCGCCGCGCCGCCATCGGGTCGGAAGGCACCCCCGCCCGCCAACGCGCGCTCGGGTTCTTTCAGTGCGAAGAAGCCCCAGACCAGGTTGATCGCAGCGAGCCCCGCTGCCACCAGAATCGGAAGCGCCGCGGCCCGGGAGGGGAAGAGCGATTCGCCGAGCGGATGCAGCAGACCGGCGAGCGCCGGACCCAGCACGAAACCGATGCCAAAACAGGCTCCGAGCAGGCCCATGAAGCGCGTGCGCTCCTCGGCAGAGGTCGCGTCAGCGATATACGCCGATGCCACGCCAATGTTGGCCGCAAAGGCACCCGCCACGAACCGGGCCACGAAGATCGCCGGGAGTGTTTCCGCCAGACCGAGCCAGAGCAGCGACGCTCCCATCCCGGCGACACAAAAAAGAATCACCGGTCGGCGCCCATAACGATCCGAGAGCTTGCCCCAGAGCGGTGCAAATAAGAATTGCGCCGCCGCGTAGATCGAGAGAATGCCGCCGAGCAGCGTGGCACTGGCGCCCAGTTCTTCGGCGTAGAAGGGCAGCGCCAGCATCACGATGCCGAAGCCGATCAGGTCGAGGATGACGACGCTGAACAGAACCCAGAGTGCCGACCGGCTCGCAGGGCTGCGGGGGGGCGAAATGACGGACCTCCAATCGAAGGCTCCGGCTTCCTGGGCACGCAGCGGCGCAGCGCGCGAGGGCGCTGGCGCAAAGGCCTAGAGAGTCCGGAAGACGATCTCCAGGTTGATCGCGAGGAAGATCGCAAAGAGCCAGCCGAGCGAAGCCCGAAATACCCAGCGCGCGGCGTCATCGCTCGCTTGAAACAGCAGGTGGATCGCAGAACCGATAAACCCGAAGGTCGCCAGCAGGGCGACCCCCACGTAGACCGGCCCCGCAAAGCCCGCGAAATACGGAAGCAGGCTCACCGGAATCAACGCCAGCGACAGCACGACGATCCAGCGGCGCGTCGCAGCGTCACCGATCGCGGTGGGAAGCATCACGACCCCCGCCGCCTCGTACTCCGCCTTGCGGTAGAGCGCGATGGCGAAGACATGCGGCGGCTGCCAGGCGAAGACGATCGCGAAGAGCGAAAAACCCGCCAGCCCCACGCTTCCATTGATGGTCGCGTCCGCCAGGATCGGCGCAGCCGCTCCGGCCACGGCACCCACCACGGTATTCCAGGCGGTGCGGGGCTTCAGCCAGATCGTGTAGACGAGAACATAAAAAAGGATGCTGCCCACGCAGAGGCTCGCCGCCACCCAGCCGCCCAGGGCCCCGAGGAGTGCCGTGGAAAGGAAGCCGAGGGCGACCGCGAATCGCAGGGCCGCAGACGACGTGAGTTCGCCGGCGGGCAGCGGCCGGCGGCGGGTGCGCTCCATGCGCGCGTCGAGGTCGCGCTCGACCCAGGCGTTGAGGGCGTTCGCCGAGGCGGCGGCGAGTGCGACCCCCAGCAGGACGGCGAGAGAGAAACCGGGGGACGGCCAGCCACCGGCCGCCAACCCGAGGAGCGGCAAGCCGGTGAAGAGGACCATCGGCAACAGCCGCGGCTTCGTGAGGTTCAGGTACGCCATCCACGAAGAGAGGCCCGAAGGCTTGGCGCCGTCGTGCAGACCTTCGGAGGAGGCGTTTATGGTCGGGTGGCGCAAGATCGTCCCAATCCTTCCGGGGTTCCGGGCGAGCGAACTCCCGCGGATGCCGGCGCGAGGGGGCCCGGAAGCGCGGCGAATGGGTACCACAGCGCCCCTCCGAGTACACGGCGCGGATCGCCATGTGCCCCTACAGGTGGTGGCAACGCGAGTGACCGCTCAGAAGGGTCCGATGGCGATGCGTCGACGCTCGGTGGAGGCTGCGAGTTCTCGCCAGATCCGCACCTCGCAGTCGCGGGCCGCACCCCCGTCGAGTGTTTCGACTTCTGCATGAAGCATGATCAGCAGCGCGCGCAGTTCGGAATTGACGCGCTCGAGATCGCTCACCCGCAGGCTCGGTTCGCCCTTCCCCGCCGCCGCTTCGAGTTGTCCGCGTAGCGCCGGGTCTTCGACGATGTCCACGGCCTGGGCAAAGATTTCGCGGAGTGCCGCGTTTTCGGCCACGCGGCGCTCGGCCGCGCGATCGAAATCCTCCCGCACCACGCTGAGCAACACCGCCAACGCGCCGAGAGCCGACTGCTCGTAGGCGTCGCCCACGGCGGGCAAGCTGCGGGTCAGCAGGTGGACCGACGCCACCTCCAGAAAACGCGAAACGTCCAGCGTCACGAGAGCTTCCCGAGCAGGTGTAGCGCTGCGCGATCCTGGCTGTTGCCCATCAGCCACGCCGCCACCGCGAGAATCGGATCCTGGTTGGCGCCCTTCGAAAATTCGTGCCCCCCCGAGATCCAGATGGCCTGGCCCTTCACACAGGAAAATACCTCCCACCAGCGGAGCGCCTCGGGCGTCGCAATCAATCCGCTCGCCGCTTCCCAGATACGGATGGCGTCTTCGTTTGGCGCAAGCCCCCCGGCGCGTTCGTCGCCCCCAAAACGCCAGACCGGATTGAGGCCCCAGGCGAGATCCTCGAGCGGGTCGCCGAGGTGCGCCATTTCCCAGTCGAGGATGGCCCCAATCCGACCCTCCGCATCGAAGAGAAAGTTGCCGGTGCGAAAATCGCCGTGCACCACGCCGACCTTCTGGGCCGGCGGCGGCGGGTTGCGCCGCAACCAGCGGATCGCCGCTCGGATCACGGGTTGCGGACAGGCCTCGTCGCGATCGATCTTCGCCTCCCAGAAGGCGAGTTCGCGCTCCGCACACGCTGCGGGCGAAACCGTCTCCATTACGGCGTCGATCCCGAGCGCTTTCACGTCGGCTCGCGCAATTTCACCGAGGATCGTCCACGTCCGCTCGGCGAAGGCGGCCGCGTGTTCGGAAAACGGCGGCTGGGCAATCAGCTGGGGGTTCGACTCGAAGCCGACGATCTCCTCCATCACGAAGAAGGGATGGTCGAGCCAACGATCGTCCTCCTCGAGCCAGAGCGGCTCGGGGACCGGAACCACCGAACCGTAAAAGGCGCGGTAGGTCTCGAACTCGATCGCGCGCTCGGTCTCGATCAGGCTTCCCGGCGGATCCCGCCGCAGGATCAGTCGGCACTGGGTTTCGGTGTCGCCCTC
>CAJXIC010000055.1 GCA_913054385.1 uncultured Pseudomonadota bacterium | reverse complement strand
CCGATCCAGTTCGCGAGGTAGTCGATGATCCAGGCCCCCATGGTGGCGCCGTAGCCGTAGGCCCGCGGCAAGCCGATCAACTGGGCGTATTGCTCCTGCACGTGACCGCGAGACGGGCCGTGGTAGAGACCGTCACCCAGGGTCGGGTCGAGCTTCGCGCCTTCGAGGTCGCGGCTCATCTCGGGAAGCCAGCCCGCCTCGTGCAGCGAGGACGGGCCGTCGTCGTTCGCGAAGGCGTGCCACACCGTCATCAGGTAGGCACGCCACTCCGTGGTGAAACTGGCGATCGTGTGCGGGCCGATGGGGCGTGTCGGCAGCCGGTCCCCCGGTTTCACGAAGAGCCGTCGGTCGTGCCCGAGATCGCGCACCGAGCGGATGTATTCGAACTTCTGCTTCTCGATCGACTCGATCTTCTCGAGGGTCCAGTCCGGCGCCTTCGAGCCACTGAACTGCCCGCGCTCGCGGGCCTGGTCGGCGCGATAGCGGATCGAGGTCGAGCGCTGCTTCGCCACGAGTTCGCCGCGGTTATTGACGTAGGTGGTATCGCCGCGCGAGAACATCGTGGGGCCAGCGAAGCGCGTCTCGCGCACCTTGTAGTCAAAGAGCATGCGATCACGACGGATGCGGTCGCCCGGCTCGATACGCGGTCCGAAGAACCACCATTCGTCCCCGCCAAAGAGCATGTGGGTGCCCTCGATGTGGCCCTGGATCGCGGGGCCGGCCCCGTGGCTGTCATCGGTACACACCGCGAAAGACTGCGGCGCAATCAGGCGACCGAAACGGCTCTCGGCGGCATATGCCTCGTCGTAGTAGAGGGGGTTGGTGTTCTGCATCCCCTGGGCCCAGCGCCGGATGTCATTCGCAGCCACCGGGTCCTTCATCTGCCCCCCACCGAGGGGCACCCCGATCCAGGCGTCGACTGGTGTCGGGTCGAATTCGACTTCTTCCCGGGGGCCGGATTCGCTCACTCGGGATTCTCCTTGGTCGTAGGGGCGCGGCGTTTTCGACGAACCGTCAAATCGAGTATACCCGAAGGAACCCGCGGGCCTCTCGCCTTATGCCCAAGGCCCCCGGTCCAAGGTGCGCCCATGTCGGCCCCGTATTTCAGCCACGTCGGAGTGTGTGTCCGCGACTGCGCGGCGTCGCTGCGCTTCTACTGCGAGGGACTCGGCTTTCGCGAGGTCGGCGCGCTCGAAGTCGAAGGCGCGCCCAGCGATACGCTTCTCGAACTCGAAGGCGTGAAACTGCGAGCGGTCTATCTCGAGCGAGACGGCCAGCGCCTCGAGCTCCTCGACTTTCGGGCGCCCGGAAGCGTGGGGGCGGGTGAGCCACGCGAGATGAACCGTCGTGGCCTGACGCATCTTTCGTTCCGGGTGAGCGACGCCGACGCGGTGGCTTTGAAACTCGCCGAACTCGGCGGGCGAATCCTCGAGGCGACGCGGACCCGCGCCCCGGACTTCGACGCGGTCGCACTCTTCGTACTCGATCCCGACGGCACCCGGATCGAACTCGTACAGCAGCCCGGGGACCCGCGGGCCCTGCCGGGCGGCGCAGGCTAACGCGTGGAGGCCAGCGGCCCCGCGCTCGTCACCGGCGCCAGCCGCGGAATCGGGAGAGCCGTCGCGCTCGAACTCGCGGCCCGCGGCTTCGAAGTCGTGGCCACGATGCGCGACCCCGCCAGCGGGAAGGACCTCGCCGAGGCGGGCCTCCGCGTGGAGGCGCTCGACGTCGATCGACCGGGTTCGTTCGCACCGCCGGTCGGCCTTCGCGTACTCGTCAATAACGCGGGAATCGAGGGGCCGCAGCGCCCGCTCGAGGCCACTCCGATCGAGGCCTGGCGGCGCATCTTCGAGACCAACGTCTTTGGATTGGTGGAAATCATCCGCCGGGCCCTGCCCGCCCTGCGCGAGACCCGCGGCGTGGTCTGCAACATCACGAGCTGTTCGATTCTCGCGCCCGTTCCCTTCTTCGCCGCCTACCGGGCGAGCAAGGCCGCGGTTTCGGCCCTCGGCGAGTCGCTGCGCACCGAGCTTGCGGGGACAGGCGTTCGCGTGCTCGAGGTCCAACCTGGAGCGATCCGCACCGACATGCTGGCGGGGTCCGAAGGTCCGCCCGAGACCGGCACCCTCGAGGCGTACCAGCGAGTGGCGGAGCACTTCCAACGCCTGCGAGATGCGACCCGCGATCAATTCGAGGAGGTCGACGTGGCGGCGCGTGCGATCGTCGATGGCATTCTCGACGACACGGCGATGCACCGCCTGGCGCCGGACGCGATGAGCGCGGGCATGCTCGCGGCCTGGCGAGCGAGCGACGACGAAACCATCCTGCGAGGGTTCCTGGCGGCGCTCGGCGAGGGGGCTCGCGACTAGTTCCGCTGCGCGGCGCTTCAGCGCCTCCCGGCGAGGCCGAGTTCCTCCCTGGCCACCACGCTCCGCATCACCTCCGAGGTCCCGCCGCCAATCGTTTCCCACAGCGCCTGGCGCCAAAGTTGGTCCATGCGGGAGCCGTTCGAAACCGCCGCGGGGCCGCCGAATTCGAGGGCCACCGCTGCGATCTCCTGGCACACCAGCGTGTGCACGACCTTGTTCGCCGCCGCGGCGGAGACGGCGGGGGTCCCCCGGCAGATCGCCTCGAGCACACGGGCGGCATGGATCTCGACTTCTTGAACCCGGACGGCGAGGTCGGCCAGGCGCCGGCGCAGACCGGGGTCGGCGGTGAGGCCCCGGCGGCGAAGCCACGCCACGACTTCATCGAGGTCGCGGCGGACTCGGCCCGGCGGAAACTGGATGTGGCGTTCGTCTGCAAGCGCTTCCCCCATGATGCCCCAGGCGGCGTTTTCGGGCCCTACCCGATGCTCCTCGGGGACCTCCACGCCGCGCAGTTCGATGGCACTCAGTCGATCCCCATCGAGGGTGGGGAGCGCCGTCACGCGGACGCCTGGCGCGTCGAGCGGAACCATCAGCAAGCTGAGTCCGCGCGAGCGACTCTCCAGCGTCCCGGTGCGGCACAAAAGCCAGAGGACGTCCATGTCCTGGGCGTAGGACTGCCAGCATTTCTCGCCTTCGATCACGTAGACGTCCCCGCGGCGGTCGGCGCGACAGCGAACGCTCGCGAGGTCCGAGCCGGCTTCGGGCTCCGAGTAACCGAGCGCAAAATGCACTTCGCCCAACCGGATCGGCGGCAGCCAGCGGTCGCGCTGCTCCGGGGTGCCGTGACGCAAGAGCGTGCGAGCCACGACGCCGGCGGCCAGCGGGTTGCGCGCCGCCCGGGCGTAGGCGACTTCATCCCACAGCGCGAACTCGTACTCCGGACCGAGGGCGAGACCGCCGGCCGCCTCGGGCCAGCCGAGGGAGAGCCAGCCCCGCGCCCCCATCGCCCGAAAGAAGGCTTTCACGGCGGGCCAGCGCTGGCCCTGCCCGAAGAAGCCATCGAGTTCGGCGAAGGGTTCGAGGAAACTCCGAACTTCAAGCCGGAAGTCCGCGACGTCAGACGGCTTACGAGACACCGGTCTAGTCGTCCAGCGGTTCTTCGCCGGCCCGGCGCGCGAGGGGATCCGGGTTCCAGCGCGGTTCGCGTCCCTCGACGAAGGCCCGGGGGCCTTCTTCGAAATCGGGGTGCGCCCAATGCTCCTGGATCGATCGCCAGCCGCGTTCGAGCGCCTCGTGGTAGCCCACGTCGAGGCTTTCCCAGACCGCTCGCTTTGAGCGCGCCACGGCTTGCGGCGAATGTTTTGCGATCCGCTCCGCGATTTCGCGGCCCCGGCTTCGGGCCGCGGCGGGGGTCGCGGCGAGTTCGTCCACCAACCCCAATTCGTAGGCGCGCCGCGCCGGCAGACGGAAGTCCTTGCCCTCGAGGGTCATGCGGAGCGCTGTTCCCAGCGGCAGCCGTCGCGCCAGGCCGATGTTTTCAAGGGCACCGACCATCCCGACGTTGACGTGGGCATCGAGAAACGCCGCGTTCTCGGACGCCACCACGATGTCGGAATCGACGACGAAGTGGAGGCCGCCGCCGACGCAGAGACCGGTCACCACCACGACCACTGGTTTCCAGACCCGGTTCTGGTACGCCGACCAGTGCACCGCATCGACAAAGGGAGCGTCGCTGAAAACCGAGCTCGCTTCCGCCGAGTCCGTTTCCGCGACGTCGAAGCCGGTGCAGAAGTGCCGGTCGCCGCTGGCCTCGATCAGCCCGACCCGGATCGCCGGATCGCCGCGGATCTCGCCCCACAGGCGCCGGAGAACTGGCTGCATCGCGGGGGTCAGCGAGTTGCCGCGCTCGGGCCGGTTCAGCGTAATCGTCGCGATTCCGTCGGCTACGTCGTAGTCGACGCCCACCCCGGGTTCGTGTTCGCTCATCTTCCGTCTCCTTCTAGTCCCCACTGGCGCAATTGCGAATCGCGCGCGGATTGGAGGTCTGCAGCGGCCGTCACGCTGTGACGGATTCGCCTCGAAACCCGGAACGCCGGCCCCTCGAGGGTGATGCCAACGGCTCCGAAGACCTGATGGCAGGTCTGCACCGCCAATAGCCCGGCTGCCGCTGCACTCAACTGGGCGGCGCCCAACCGGACGGCCGCGTCCGCCGCACCCGCGTCGATGGCGAGGGCCGCCCGGCGCACCAGCCCGCGCGCGGCGACGAGTCGCATGTGAAGCTCGGCTAGCGGGTGCGCCACCGCCTGGAAATCGCCGATCGTGTGGCCAAATTGTTTACGGGTGCGCGCGTGTTCGCAGGCTTCCACAAGCAACCGTCGGCCCGCCGCCGCCCAGTAGCCGGAGCGGGCCAGATCGGACAGCAGGGCGGCACGGGGAGCGCCTGCCAGGGCTTCGCCGCGGTCGAGTGCGCCGTGTCCCCAGGGCTCGCCGCCGAGGGTCTCGACTTCTTGCCAACCGGCGCGCGGTGTGGCCCGCCAGCAGGCCGACCGACCCTCCGAGTCTTCTCCGCGCTCGAGAAAGACGTCGGCCAGGGGTGCGAAAGGCATCCAGCCGTCGCGCGCGACACAGACGATCCGTTCCCCGCAGAGGATCGGCTGGCGCTCGGGTTCAGGCAGCACGCCGCAGGCCAGGATCGTCTCGCATAGGGGCCCGGGAAACACCGCGTCGCCGAGCACCTCGACCAGGGTGACGAGTTCGGCTGCACCGACCTCGGCGCCCGGTACCGCCGCCTCGAATACACCGAGAGCGGCGAGTCCGCGCCAGGACTCGCGGGAAAAGGCGACCTCCTGGAAGTCTGCGGCGCGGTCGCGGCAGAAGGCTCCCAGGCTCTCGGCGAGAAACCCCTGTTCTGCCTCCCAGGCCTGCTCCTCAAGCATCACGCGAAGCCCCAGCGAAGGCGTGCCACTTCGCGGCTGTGAGCCGAGAGCCCACCGAGTTCGAGCCGCAGCGCCTGCAACCGCATGCTCCAGACGTGCAGGTCGTGTTCGTGGGTGAAGCCGATGGCCCCCGAGAGTTGGTGCGTGTCGGCGAAGACGCGCTCGGCGGCTTCGATGGCGAAGCTGGCCGCCACCGCCGAGGCTTCCGCGGGGGCCCCTCCGTGCGCCGCCTCCAGCGCCAGCCAGCGGCTTCCCTCCACCGCGATCGCGCATTCGGCGAGACGATGTTGGACGGCCTGAAACGAACCCAACGGACGACCGAATTGACGGCGTTCTTTCAGGTAAGCGACGGTGTTGTCGAGGGCGCCACTCATCGCGCCCACGGTCTCGAGCACGAGGCCAAGGCGCCAATAACGGCGGAGATCGCCGGCGTGGATTTTGATCTCCGGCATCTCCCGGGCAGAAGCGAGGTCGATGACACCGATCGGGAAGCCATAATTCGAGCGGACCGGGCGAACCGCGCCCGGCCCGAGATCGAAACACCGGACCCGATCAGCGTCGAGCACGACGGCGACATCGGCTGCCGTGGCGTAGCGCACCGGGCCCGGGCGCTGGGCATCCACCAGCGCCACGACGGCGTCACCGAAAGGGAAGTCACCGGCTGTCGCGCCCGGCACCACGAAGCGCCCGGCTGTGAACGCGGTGACCCCAGCCGCGCGCGCAATCGCGATCGCGACCAGTGCGGTCTCGAGCCAGCGAGGCGCCGGGTTCTCTGCCAGTCGATCGAAACCGGAAGCCCGAAGGGCCGTCTCGAGTTCTCCGTCGTAGGCTCCCTCGCGCTGGAGCTCGATGGCGCGGGCGGGCCCCGCGCAGTCGGCGAGGATTTTCTCGACGCTCTCCAGGATCAGTCGCTGCTCGTTGTCGAGTTCGAAGTCCATCCGGGCTAGTCCCGCGGCAATTCGAGAAAGCGCGCCGCAATCAGGTTTAGTTGCACTTCGGTCGCTCCGACGGCGACTCCGGCGGTCATCGAGAGCCGAAAGTTGGCGTCGGCGAAGGAGCCGTACTCGAGCCCCTCGGTTCCCATGATCTCAAGGGAGAGCGCCCCGATGGCGGCGTCGGCACGCGTCCCTGCCACGCGGGCGATCTGGGTGAGGCTCGAAGGGGGCCGTTGTTTCGCGCGCTCGTCGATCACCCGGTATGTCAGGATGCGGGCCGCTTCGCAGAGCGCCCGGGCGCGCCCGAGCTTCTCCGCGACCAGCGGATCACTGGCCTGACCGCGCTCCTGCGCGAGCTCTGCCAGGCGATCGAGGGTACGCGCTGCCCGGGCGTAGCGCGCAGCGCCCACCCTCTCGTACTGGAGCGCGTAGAGGACCACGTCCCAACCCCGGTGCTCCGGCCCGAGGAGGCACGAGCTGGGGACACGCACCGATTCGAAATGAACCTCGTGGAAGTAACGGTCGCCCACGACGGAGGGGATCTCCCGCACGGAGATACCCGGGAGATCCATCGGAACCAGCAGCACCGAGATGCCGCGCTGGCGTTTTGAATCTGGATCGGTCCGCACCAACAGGAAACAATGCTCCGCGTGGTTGGCGTAACTGGTCCAGATCTTGGTTCCCAGCACGACGTAGGCATCGCCGTCGAGAGTCGCCCGCGTGCGCAGGGCGGCGAGGTCCGAGCCCGCGTCGGGCTCGGAGAAACCCTGGCACCAGAGTTGCTGACCGGCCGCAATCGGCGGGAGGTAACGCGCCTTCTGTTCGGCGTCCCCGAAGCGCATGATCGCTGGACCGATCCAGTTGACGTTCATGTACTGCGGGCCGCGGGGCTCGCCGATGGCCCAGAGTTCCTCGCCGAGGATCGAATGCCACCAGGCCGGGGCGTCCCGCCCGCCAAACTCGCTCGGCCAGTGTGCGGTCAGCCAGCCACGCTCGGCCAGGCTTGCGCAGAAGTCTCGCGAGAAGGCGGCCTGGGCGTCACTTCCGGGGCCACCTTTCGAGATGGACTCCCAGTCGGCGGGAAGCGTCTCCGCGAGAAAGGCGCGAACGCGCTCGCGGTGTTCAGCGTCTGCTGGCGTCCAATCGAATTCCACGCAGCCTCCCGCAGCGGATCACCCGCGGCACGAGCCCTGGTCGTGGGCCGATCCGTCCTCGGCCCGTCGCCTCCGGCGGGCGAGAGTCCCGAGAAGCGCCAGCGCGACCCAGCCCGAGAGCACCCCGGGCTCAGGCCCCAAAACCGGAGCCGCGCCGCCACCGGAAGAACTCGAAGCCAGGTAGTTCGAATACACGAACACTTCGCCGGTATAGAAACCCGCCGGGGGGAGCACGCCCGCTTCGCGGTCCTGGTTTGGGCTGCCCACGATCACATCCGTTCCGCGGCTGACCACCCGGGCCCCAAAGACCGCATCGAAATACGCTCTTGGACCCTCGATCTCCTGGAGCCATTCGAAGGCACTGCCGTCGTCACGATAATGATGAACCGAACCCTGGTAGAGCTCGTCGAGGACGGTGCCCGGGGTGCCCACGAGCAAGTCGTCTCCGTTTAGAGCGAGGCTCGTGCCAAAGAGTTGATAGGTCGCGTCCGTCGGCGGCAGGATCTTCTGGACCTCACTCCAGCTGGCGGAGCCAGCGTCGTAGTCGAAGACATAGACCGCCCCGGTGGCCAGCAATCCATTGCCATCCGCGGAGCAGGCATCGGCGTGCGTCGCGCCCACGGCCTCCACGACGCAGGGCTTCAGCTGGGCGCCCACGACCACCCGGTCGGGACCGACCGAGATTGATACACCGAAGAGGTCGTACTCTGCCGCGTCCGAGGCAACCAGAGTGGCCTCGAGCACAAAGGCTCCCGTTCCATCCCGCCGGTATACGTAGACTACGCCGGTCTTTGCGTCCTGGTACGGCGCCCCGATCGCCAAAACGTCGGCGGTCGGATCGAACCCGAGCGCCGCGCCGAAGGCAATCTTGCTTTCGGGAGGAGAAATTTCACCCATCGCCACCCAGCACGGATAGCTGGGAAACGGATCGAGCGGTGCGGGGAGGCTGTAGGGGTAACTAATCGACGCGCACCCGGGAGTCGTGGGTCCAGGGGTCGAAACGTACTCATACAGCCTCACAGAAAAGTCGATCGGAGGCACCCCGTTCTTTGCCCCCATGATGTCCCCGGTCTCGGACACCGCCAGCCAGTCGGACTGGAGCGCGAGCGCCTGGCCGAAGTAGCGGGTCTTCTTCATCGAGTTCTCGTAGGGCTCTTCGGCGCTGGTGAGCATTTGCGTCACGTTCCAGGACCCGCTCCCCGCGTCGTACTCGTAAGCGTAGACGATGCCCATGTTGAAAAAGGCCTTGTAGGTCGGGTTCACGTCTGGGTCGCCGTAGCGGACGAGGCGGATGCCGGGAGCAGACACCAACGCCAGGTCTCCGTCGATTGCCACGGCCGTGCCGAACCGAATGGTGTTCTCGAGACCCGGCTCGGTGACAAAGCTGGGATCGCCTCCAAAGGGCGCTTCGACATACTGCTCGAGCACCCACTCGGATACGTTGTCGCGGTAGATTGCGAAGGCGCCGACAGACTCATAGGTGCCGGTCGTAGAAGTTCCGATCGGGTTTTTGGCCCGATAGCCGGTGAGCACCGTTCCGGGGGCGCCGGCAATGATCCGCTCGGCGTCGGCGTCGAGAGCCATCCCGAGACGGTTTCCGAGGGACGCATCCGGGGTCTCGAGGCTGGCGTCCGGCGTCTGGGCGGAGGCACCGCAGGCCGCGAGGAGCGCCGCAAAAAGCGGCAGCCGGGGGAGTGCCACGCACGCCGAGCGGATCCGGGTGGGAAGAAACCTGGAATGGGGGCGCTGCAGCCGGTCACTCATCGCGGGGAT
>CAJXIC010000054.1 GCA_913054385.1 uncultured Pseudomonadota bacterium | reverse complement strand
GCGTGCGCGCTGGCGGGCCTCGTCGGCGGCGAGCCATGCCACCAACGTCTCTTTCGTGGGCAGGAAGTCGAAGGCCGGCTCTGGCGGCCCGGGTTGCGGCACGGCCAGGGTCCGCGCGTCCCCGAGAATGCGGGCGCCGGCACCAAAGCTCAGGCTCCAGAGCTGTGCCAGGGTGTCGCGTTTCGGGTGCGCGCCGCCCGGGAGCGTGACCGCCCCCTCTTCGGCGCCCAGGTTCGGCCACACGAAGAGGTCCGACGGCGTCGTGATCGCGGCGGTGCTCATTTTTGGGAAACCCCGCGTCCGAGACCCGTTTCCTGGGTGGATCGAGCGGTGCGCACGGCCTCGATGAAGGCCTCGCTGAGTCCCGCACGCTCGCGGGCCGTGCGATCGAAGCGCCGCGCCTTGGCGCGGGCCAGGGAAAGAGGGAAGGGGACCGCCATCTGGTAGGCGTCGAGATCGCTCTCGGCATCCGGCGAGAGACGCGTGATCCAGACGGCCGCCGAGCGAACGTGGCGGACCTCGTCGTCGTGTACCTGCTGACACACGACCGCGCTGGCCTCGTCGCCGCCCACCCGGAAGGCGTCACGGTAGACGAGCGTAAAGTCGAGGTTCGCCTGCTCGAAGGTGAGACCGATGGCCGCGAGAAAAGCACAGGGCCCGTTTTCGGATTTCCCAATGGCGGTCGTCTGCCGCCAGAAATAATCAGAGTGGGGGTGATCCGCAAGGCGCCCGTCGTGCGCCGCCAGGCGCTCCAGGTAGAGCGAACAGTGGCGCTGTTCGTCGCGGAGCGTCGCCGCCAGCACGCGCCGCAGCGCCCCGGGCAATTCCGGCCAGCGCAAAAGGGCGAAGGCGAAGAGTTCAACGGCCAGCAGTTCGTGGTGGGCAAAGCGCGCCAGGCAAGCCGCCCGCGCGGGGGCCGCTACGAGGGCGCCGGGGCGGGGCAGTGGCTCGCTCGAGGCGACCAGTTCGAGGCCCGGGTCGCGCGCTGGGCGCTCGGGTACGGCGACGGCGTTGGAATCGCGGCGGTCGGAGATTCCGGCCCGCGCAGGCGCGAGCTTCGCCGCGAGATCCCCCGACTGTAGGATCCGCAGGCAGAAGGCGGAGAGGGTGTCTGCGGGTGCGGAAGGCAGCATGGTTTCGGCTGGCTCGTTGCGCGAGAGGGTCCCCGGGCCCCCCAGTATAGGCCGCGGCGTCCGCCGTGCGTCCCAGGCGTCTCCGAGGCGCCCATGACGGATCGGGAGGTCTCTTTACCCGCGAAGTGAAACGTGTTTCAATACCGCCCCCGATGGAAGAGCGAGCACAGCGAATCGTCGACACGGCCGTGGAACTGGCCGAGCAGGGTGGTTTCGAGGCCGTCCGACTGCGCGACGTCGCGGCCGAGGCGGGCGTCGCCCTCGGCACCCTCTATCGGCGCTTTCGCAGCAAGGAAGACCTGCTCGTCGCTGCGCTCGAGATCGAGATGACGGCCCTCGAGGAGCGCCTTGTGCAAACGCCGATCCGCGGCACTTCGGCCTTCGAGCGCGTGGTCAGGTTCTTCGATTTCGCGACGCGTGCGCTCTGCCGTCGTCCGAATCTTGCGCGCGCCTGCATCCGCGCTTCGTCTTGCGGCGACCCCGAGGTCGCCCAGCGCGTCGCGAATTTCCATAAGCGCGGCCGTCGGTTGATTCGCACGGCACTCGCGGGGGATGATCCCAAGACCCCTCGAATTGCGGCCGATTGCGCCACCACCCTTCAGCTCGTGTGGATGGGGTCGCTGGTGGGTTGGTCCGGGAATCTTCACAGCCAGGCCGATGTCATCCGCCACACGCGCGACGCCGCGGCACGAGTCCTCGCCTCCGGCGACGCGTGACACCAGCGGGGCCTCCGGTGGCTCCAGGAATCCGCCCTCTTCGAACCATGCACATCGCCTACACCCCCGACCAGCGCAAGCTTCGCCAGGAAATCCGCGACTACTACACGGACCTGTTTACGCCGGAGCTGCGCGCGGCCTTCGACGCTGAGCGCGAAGAGATGGGTGGGCCGGTCTTTCGCGAATTGGTGGGGCGCATGGGGCGCGACGGCTGGCTCGGGATCGGCTGGCCGAAAGAATACGGGGGCCAGGGGCGCAGTCCCCTCGACCAGTTCATCTTCTGGAACGAGACCTGGAAGGCCCGCGCGCCGCTGCCGATCATCATGGTCACCACCATCGGCCCGACGCTGATGCAGTACGGGACCGACGAGCAGAAGAAGGAGTTGCTGCCGCGAATCCAGCGCGGAGAGCTGATGTTTGCCGTGGGCTACAGCGAGCCCGAGGCCGGGACCGATCTCGCCTCGCTGCGGACGCGTGCCGTGCAAGACGGCGACGAGTACGTGATCAATGGCCAGAAGGTGTGGACCACCCACGGCCAGGACGCTGACTACATCTGGCTGGCGGCGCGCACCGACCCCGACGCCCCGAAGCACAAGGGGATTTCGATCCTGCTGGTCCCTACCAGCGATCCCGGCTTCTCGGTGACGCCGATCTACACGCTGGGCCGCGAGCGGACCAACGTCACCTACTACAAGGACGTGCGGGTTCCGGTGACGAACCGGGTCGGGCCGGAGAACGCGGGCTGGAGCCTGATCACCTCGCAGCTCAACCACGAGCGGATCGTATTGGCGATCCCCGGCGTCGCCGAGTCGGCCTTCCAGCACGTCTGGGATTGGTGCGGCAAGACGCCTGCCCGAGAAGGTGGAACGCTGCTCGATCAGCAATGGGTGCAGATCCTGCTGGCGAAGGTCCACGCGAAGTTGCAGGCGCTGATGGTGCTCAACTGGCGCTCGGCCTGGGCGCTCAGCGAGGGCATCCCCGACATGGCCGACGCCTCGGCGCTGAAGGTGATGGGCTCGGAGTTCTTCATCGAGTGCCAGGCCACGCTGCTCGAGATCGTCGGCAGCGCGGGGCTGGTGGTCGAGGGCGAGGCGGCGGCGCTCTTCGACGGAAAGCTCGAAGCCGCCTACCGCAGCGCGGTGACCTTCACCTTTGGCGGCGGCGTCAACGAGGTCCAGCGCGACATCATCGCGATGGCCGGCCTGGGAATGCCCCGGAGCCGGCCGCGTAGCTGATTTCCGAAACGAACGATTCCCGGCGACGGGGAAGAACAGGAAGACGGCGTGTCGAAAGTCGAAGAACGGAAGAGCGAATTCGAAGCGAAGCTGAAGACCTACGTCGGCCTGCCCGATGGGCCGGTGACCGTGGGCCGCGATCCCGTGAACGAAACCATGATCCGCCACTGGTGCGAGGCGATGGGGGACACGAACCCCGTCTATGTCGACGCCGCCGCCGCTCTTGCTCATGGCTTCGAGGGCCTGGTGGCGCCGCCCACCATGCTGCAGGCGTGGATCCTCCCGGGCTACGAGATGCACGACCGCAGCACGATGCAGTCCGAGAACAAGCAACTCGAGCTGCACTCGCTGTTTGACGCCGAGGGCTACACCGGAGTGGTCGCGACGAACACCGAGCAGGAGTACACCCGCTATTTGCGGCCGGGCGAAGAAGTCCACGCCGAGACCCATATCGAGAGCATTTCCGAGCAGAAGACGACCGGTCTCGGGGTCGGTTACTTCATCGTCACGCGCACCCTCTTTACCAACCAGGAGGGCGACGACCTCGGCTGGATGACCTTCCGGGTGCTCAAGTTTCGACCCAGCCAGCCCGCGGCAGCGGCCGACGCCGAAGCCGCGCCGGCAAAGCCTTCGCGGATCAAGAGCCCGCGTGGCTTTGACAACGCCTGGTGGTGGGAGGGGATCGATGAGGGACGCCTCCTGATCCAGGCGTGCAACGATTGCGGCGCGCTGCGCCACCCGCCGCGGCCCGTCTGCGGCGCCTGTCACTCGAGCGAGTGGGGCTCGATCGAGGCCAGCGGGCGCGGCACCGTTCACTCCTACACCGTGCTGTATCACCCGCCGATCCCCGGCTACGACCTGCCGCTGCCGGTGGCCCTGGTGGACCTCGAAGAGGGCACGCGGGTGGTTGCCAATCTCAAGGGGGTCCCCCCGGACGAGATCGAGATCGGCATGCCGGTGCAGTGCCGCGTCGAGGACGCGGACGAGACGATGAAGCTCCCCTTCTTCCACCCTGCCGCGGACTGAATAAACCGGCGAAGGGTAGGAGGCTTCGAGTCGAGAAAATGGATTTCAGGTTCAGCGAAGAAGAAGAGGCCATCCGCGGCCTGGCGCGCGAGATCTTCGAAAAGGAGAACTCGCCCGAGCGGCGCAAGGCCGTCGAGAGCCAGGGCAGCGGTATCGACGCCGACCTGTGGAAGCAGCTGGCCGAGGCGAACCTTTTGGGGTTGGCGATTGCCGAGGGCAACGGCGGCATGGGGATGGGCTTCTTCGAAGTGTGCCTGTTGCTCTCCGAGATGGGACGCGTGGTGGCCCCGGTGCCGCTGCTGCCGGCGCTGGTCGGGGCGGCGCTGCCGATTGCCGAGTTTGGAAGCGACGCCGCCAAGGAGCGCTGGCTCGCTCCGCTGGCACGGGGCGAGGGGCTTCTCAGTGCAGCCCCAGGCGATGCTCCGGCGCTCGCAGCGAAGGCGAATGGCGCTGGCATCCTGCTCAGCGGCGCGGTCGCGAACCTGCCACTGGCGGCGGGAACCCGCGCGGTCGCAACGCTCGCGCGCGACGGCGAGCGCGAGTGGCTGGCGCTGGTGGACCCCGCGGCGCCCGGAGCCGTGGTGGTGTCGAGCAAGACCTCGCTGCAGCAGCCCGTGGCGGCGATCGCCTTCGACGCGGTCGAGGTCTCGGGCGATTCGCTGGTGGGACCAGGAAACGTGGGGGACTGGCTGGCGCCGCGGCTGCGCGTGGCCCTCGCGGCGGTCCAGCTCGGCGTCTCCGAGCGCGCTCTCGAAATCACCGTCGCCTACCTGAAGGAGCGCGAGCAGTTCGGAGCGCCGCTGGCGGTACTTCCGGCGGTACAGCACCGCTGCGCCGACGCCTACATCACCCTCGACGCGATGCGCTGGATGACCTGGATGGCGGCGTCGCGCATCGCCGCCGGGAAGGACGCCCGGCGCGAAGCCCTGGCGGCGAAATACTGGGCGGCAGAGGGCGGTCGTTCGATCGCCTCGGCCACGCAGCACCTGCACGCGGGAGCGGGAGTCGACATGGACTACCCGATCCACCGCTACTTCCTGTGGAGCAAGGCGCTGGAGCTCGAAGGCGGCTCCGGCACGCAGCAACTGATCGAATTGGGGCGCGATCTCGCGCGCACCGGAGCGGAGGAATTCGAATGAGTGAAAGCGCACTCGTGGACATTGCAGTCGGTACCGAGTTGCCCGAATTGCCGATCAAGATCACGACGAGTCTCGTGGTGGGGGGGGCGTTGGCGTCGCGCGATTTCACGCCGGTGCACCACGATCGCGACGCCGCGAAAGCCGCCGGGATGCCCGACGTCTTCATGAACATCTTGACGACGAACGCCCTGGTGAGTCGCTATGTCACGGACTGGGCGGGGCCCGGCGCGGTGATCCAGAATGTTTCGATCCGCCTGGGCACGCCCAACACGCCCGGCGACACCATGACCTTCCGCGGTTCGGTGGTCGAAGTCGGCGACGACAGCGCGACACTGGAAATCAAGGGATCGAACGCCTGGGGCGATCACGTGACGGGCCGGGTGCGCCTGGCGCTCCCCCTTTAGCGAGGACCGAAAGCATGGAACGCAGTCTCCACAACCAGGCCGTCATCGTCGGCATCGGCCAGACCGAATTCACCAAGAATTCGGGGCGGTCGGAGCTGGCCCTGGCGGCCGAGTGCGTGAAGAACGCCATCGACGACGCGGGACTCTCGCCCGCCGACATCGACGGCATGTCCGCCTTCACCCTCGACAACACCGACGAGATCGAACTGGCTCGCACCCTGGGGATCCCGCAGCTCACCTTCTGGGGACGCATCCCCTACGGAGGCGGCGCCGCGGTGGGCATCGTGCACCAGGCGGCGATGGCGGTGGCCACCGGCGCCGCGAAGTACGTCGTCGGTTACCGCGCGCTCAACGGCCGCTCGGGGCAGCGCTATTCGATGGGCGTCTCTGGCGACATCGTCACCTCGGACCTGGTCCACTGGGGCTACTACATGCCTTCGGGTCTGCTCACGCCGGCCAGCTGGGTGGCGATGTTCACCCAGCGCTACCTGTACGAGACCGGCTGCACTTCCGAGGATCTCGGGCGTGTCGCGGTGGCGACTCGGAAGCACGCCGTCAACAATCCGAACGCCTTCTACCATGGGCGCGAGCTGACGCTGGAAGACCACCAGTCGTCACGCATGATCGCTGACCCGCTGCGTCTCTACGATTGCTGCCAGGAAACCGATGGCGGCTGCGCCTTCGTGGTGACCACGCCCGAGCGGGCCCGGGACATGCAACAACCGGGGGCCGTGATCCGTGGCATCGCCCAGGGCTCGACCGATGACCAGGAGCAGATGACGAGCTTCTACCGCGATCGCATCGCCACGCTGCCGGAGATGGACCTCGTGGCGAAACAGGTCTACGCCATGTCGGGGCTCGGGCCCGAGGACGTCGAGGCCGCCGTGATTTACGATGCCTTCACCTCGATCGTGCTATTCCAACTCGAAGCCTTCGGCTTCTGCAAGCCCGGCGAAGCGAAGGATTTCATCAAGGACGGTGCCCTCGAGGTGGGGGGCCGCCTGCCCAGCAACACCCACGGTGGGCAACTTTCCGAGGCCTACATCCACGGGATCAATGGCGTCAACGAAGGCGTTCGGCTGGTCCGCGGAACCTCGGTGAACCAACCGGAAAAGAACGATTGCGTGCTCGTCACCGCCGGAGTCGGGGTGCCCACGAGCGCGATGATTCTCGGGAAGCTCGACTGAGCGAACCTCAAAGGAGAGAGACATGTCGGAAGCCGTCATCGTAGAAGCCCTGCGCAGTCCCATCGCCCGGGGCAAGGCGGGCAAGGGAAGCTTGTCGGGGATCCACCCCGCGCACCTTCTGGGAACGCTCCAGCAGGCTGTGGTGGAGCGCGCAGGGATCGAGGCCGTAGAAGTCGAGCAGGTGATCGGCGGCTGCGTCACCCAGGCCGGCGAACAGGCCGGGAACATCGCCCGCCACGCCTGGCTGTCGAAGTCCTCGGGCTGGCATACCGGCGGTACCACCGTCGATACCCAATGCGGTTCGGGGCAGCAGGCGAACCACCTGATCCAGGCGCTGGTCCAGTCGGGCAACATCGACTGCGGTATCGCCTGCGGCGTTGAAGTGATGAGCCACGTGGGCCTTGGCGCCAACGTGATCCACGGCCCGGGCTTCTTCCTGCCCGAGGGTTACCCCTGGGACCAGAGTCACAGCCAGTTCGAGGCCGCCGAGCGGATCGCCAAGAACCGCGGCATCACACGCGAGGACGTCGATCGTTTCGCCCTCGAGAGCCAGCAGAAGGCGGCGGCGGCGCGGAGCGAGGGACGCTTCAAGGCAGAGATCCTGCCGATCGAAGCGCCGATTCCCAGTGCCGAGGAGGCCGACAGTTCGGAAACCCTGTGGGTCGACGCGGACGAGGGCATCCGCGAGAGCACGCTCGAGGGGCTCGCCAACCTGCGGCCGGTGGACGAGGGTGGCATCCACACCGCGGGCAATTCGTCGCAGATCTCTGACGGTGCGGCGGCCGTCTTGTGGATGACCGAGGAGAAAGCGCGCGAACAGGGCCTAAAGCCCCGCGCGCGCATTCGGCATGGTGTCGTGGTGGGCACCGACCCTCACTACCTGCTCGACGGCCCGGTCGACGCCACCCGGGAAATCCTGAAGAAGACCGGGATGACGATCGACGACTTCGACCTCTTCGAGGTCAACGAGGCCTTCGCGGCCGTAGTGCTCTCCTGGGAGCGCGTCTGCAAGCCCGACATGTCGAAGGTCAACGTGAACGGTGGCGCCATCGCCCTCGGGCACCCGGTGGGCTGCACCGGCTCGCGCCTGATCGTGACGGCTCTCCACGAACTCGAGCGCCGCGACGCCAACACGGCGCTGATCACCATGTGCTGCGGGGCCGCGGTGGGCACGGCCACGGTGATCGAGCGCATCTAGCCTTCGCCCGCGTCCGATCCATCGGGCGCATTCAATCCCCTTCGCATTCTGGAGTGAAACGCATGTCCCTCGACGGAAAAGTGGCGGTCGTGACCGGCGCGGCCCACGGACTCGGGCGCATCCACGCCCTCGGGCTCGCGGCCCAGGGTGCCAAGGTCGTGGTGAACGATCTCGGTGTGGCGGTCGATGGCTCGGGGCGCGACGAAGCCCCGGCCCAGAACGTGGTCGACGAGATCAAGGCCGCCGGCGGCGAAGCCGTCGCGCACTTCGGCGACGTGGCCGACTGGGAGAGCGCCCGCGGCATGATCGGCGCCGCCGTAGAGACCTTTGGCGACTTTCACATCCTCGTGAACAACGCGGGCTTCACCCGCGACGCCACGCTCTTCAATATGACCGAAGAGCAGTTCGACTCGGTGGTGCGGGTGCACCTGAAGGGGCACTTCTGTCCGACGAAATTCGCCGCCAACTACTGGCGCCAGAAGTCCAAGAGCGAAGGCGGCGAAATTTACGGTCGCCTGCTCGCCACCGCCTCGGAGTCCTACTTTTTTACGCCCCCGGGCCAGCCCAACTACTCCGCGGCCAAGGCCGGCATCGTCTCGATGACCATCGGCGCCTCGCAGTTGCTGGCCAAATACGGGGTGACCGCCAACATCGTGCTGCCCCGGGCGCGCACGCGGATGACGCTTTCGGGGGCGACCGCCGCGATGTTCGAGAAGCCCGACGACGGCTTCGATCACTTTGCACCCGAGAACGCTTCGCCGCTCTTCGTCTACCTCGCCTCGCCCGAGGCAAAGGGCATCTCCGGCCACGTCTTCGTGGTGTGGGGGCGCGAGGTTTGCGTGGTGGGCCGTCCCGACCCGAAGAAGAAGGTCTTCCAGGCCGACGAGGCGTGGACCCTCGGCTCGCTGCACGACGCGCTCGGCCCCTTCTTCGCCGGCCTTGACCCGGTGAGCGATACCTACAGCGTCCCGCCGATGTAGCTCCCGGCCCGGGGCCGGGCGCACAGCGCGCTACTTCGCGGAATAACGCAACAACTCGAAGATGTTGGTGCCGACGACCTCTTCGCGCTGGTTGGTGTAGGTGTTGAGCTGGGTCTGGAAGTAACCGGGGCCGAGCCGCGTTTGTTTACGCGGGGAGCAGTTGACGATTTCGGTACTCGAGAAGACCCGGTCGCCCGGCCGCAGCCCGGTGACGCCGCCGCCGGTTTCCTCCACCACC